>DATAQF010000112.1:0-12452 GCA_036264795.1 Candidatus Limnocylindrales bacterium
GATCTCGGAGAGCAGTCGCGGGCCGCCATCGAAACCGCTCTGGCCGACGTGAAGACCGTGCTCTGGAACGGGCCGCTCGGCGTGTTCGAGATCCCCTCCTTCGCCCACGGCACGAAGGCGATCGCGCGGTTCCTCGCCGACAAGGCCGAGCACGGGGCAACGGTGGTCGTCGGCGGCGGCGACAGCGTTGCGGCGATCGAGCAGCAGGGCCTCAGCTCGAAGATGACCCACATCAGCACCGGCGGCGGAGCGTCGCTCGAGTTTCTCGAGGGCCGCGAGCTGCCGGGGATCGCCGTCCTCCAGGATCGGCCCGACGCCGATGACGACGATCGAGCGGCAAAGGCCCGGAAGAGGGCCCCTTCAGCCCCGAAGGCCTCTTCAGCCCCGAAGACCGTTTCAGCCCCGAAGACCGCCGCCGGCTCGAAAACCGCCGCCGGCCCCAAGGCGGCGGGCAAGACGGGAGCAACCGCTTGAACACGATCATCGAGCTGATCGACGCGCGCGAGATCCTCGACTCCCGCGGCAATCCGACGGTCGAGGTCGACGTCGTCCTCGGCGACGGCTCTGTCGGTCGAGCCGCCGTTCCCTCTGGCGCGTCGACCGGCGCCCACGAGGCCGTGGAGCTGCGCGACGGTGACCCGTCCAGGTTCGGTGGCAAGGGCGTCCTCGGCGCCGTGACGAATGTCACCGATCGGATCGCGCCGGAGCTGTACGGGATGGACGCCCTCGACCAGGCAGGTGTCGACGACCTGCTGCGTGATCTCGACGGCACGCCGAACAAGGCGAATCTCGGGGCGAACGCGATCCTCGGGGTGTCCCTGGCGGTTGCGCATGCCGCGGCCAGCGCTCACGACCTGCCGCTGTACCGCTACCTCGGCGGCGTCGGTGCCCGCGTGCTCCCGGTCCCGATGTTCAACATCCTCAACGGCGGCAAGCACGCCCAGGATTCGACCGACTTCCAGGAGTTCATGGTCATGCCGGTCGGGGCGGCGACGTTCGCCGAGGCGCTGCGATCCGGCGCCGAGATCTTCGCCGCGCTCCGATCGATCCTCCACGACGAGGGTCACGCGACCGGACAGGGCGACGAGGGTGGATTCGCGCCATCTCTCGGGTCGAACCAGGCGGCGGTCGACGTGATCCTCCGAGCGATCGAGAAGGCCGGCTACCGGCCGGGCGAGGACGTGGCGATCGCCCTCGATCCCGCGACGACGGAGCTCCTCGAGGAGGGAACCGGCGCGGATGGGACACCCGCTCGCTATCGGCTGGCGACCGAGGGCCGGACCCTCGACTCGGGTGAGCTGATCGACCTCTGGGCCGACTGGGCGTCGCGCTACCCGATCGTCTCGATCGAGGACGGCCTCGCGGAGGACGACTGGTCCGGCTGGGCCGAGCTCGTCCGCCGGCTCGGCGACCGGCTCCAGCTCGTCGGCGACGACCTGCTCGTCACCAACACCGAGCGCATCCAGCGAGCGATCGACGAGGGCGCCGCCAACAGCGTCCTGATCAAGCTGAACCAGATCGGGACCCTGACGGAGACGATCGAGGCGATCGATCGCGGACGACGGGCCGGCTGGACGGCCATCGTCTCCCACCGCTCCGGCGAGACCGAGGACACGACGATCGCAGACCTCGTCGTGGCGATGGGCACGGGGCAGATCAAGACCGGTGCGCCGTCGCGGAGCGAACGAGTCGCGAAATACAACCGCCTGCTCCGGATCGAAGGGGAGCTGGGCGACGGCGCGCTCTACCTGGGCCGCGCCGCCCTCGGCCGCCGGTCGGGTGGCGACGCCGATCGATCCGAGGTCGGTGCCGCCTCGTGAGTCGCTTCGCGGACCGCGGCGCGATCGTTGCCGCCTATGTCGGCATCGGCATGGCCGTCACGATGGCGATCAGCTTCCTGCTCGTCATTCCCATCGAGCCGATCTACTGGCTGCTCGCCCTGCCTGCGGGCCTCCTGATCGGGTACTACGCGAACCAGCGGAGCGACCGTCGCGCCGGCCCGTGGAGTCGCATCCTCGCCAACGCAGCGATCGCCGGGCTGGCCACGGCGCTGACCCTCGCGGCGTTCATCCTCGTCGTCAAGGCGCTGTTCTTCTTCGGGGACAACGGCTACCCCGACTTCAACCGGATCGATCCGAAGACTCGCCAGCCAATCCCGCCGTCCTGCGACGTCGGTGCGGGTTGCGTCTATGCGCGCTACGTCGCGAACGGCGACGGCCCGCAGCTCGCGGCGGCGGGGATCGCGAGCCCGAGCACGTTCACGACGTTCTACTGGGGTCAGCAGCTTTCCGCGGCCGGGACCGTCCTCGTCCTGACGCTCGTCGGCGGGCTGGGCGGCGGCCTGCTCTACGGCGTCTTCCGACCGAAGACCGGGCCGGATACGGCACCCTCGATGGCGACCGGACCGACGGCCGGCGCAGGTTCCAGCCAGGCCGGGTAACCGGACCGATCGCCGCCGGCCCACCGCCGGCTCCGGCAGGAATCGAAAACGCCCCGGGCGTTCGCCCGAGGCGTTCCGTGGATTGCGAACCGTGCCCTCAGGCTTTGGCAGCCGGCTTCTTTGCGCCCTTCGAGGTCGTGGCCTTGGTCGTCGTCTTCGCTTTCGCGCTCGACTTGCCGGCCGCGGCTTTCGTGCCGGACGTCCGGCTCGGCGCCTTGGCGGTCGTCGATCGGGTGGTCGCCTTCGGGGCTGCTGCCTGGCTCGCGGCCGCCTCCTTGGCGGCAGCGGCCGCTGCGGCTTCGGTGCGCGCCGTCTTCGAGAGCGCCGCGCGAGCCTTTCCGGCGGCCGTCTGGGCACCCTTGGCCTTGTCCGCCTTCGAGACCGCGATCCGGGCCTTGGCGGCCTTCGTGGCCTGGGCCTTGGAGGTCGTCTTCGTGATGCGCCCGCCGGTCTGGACGTGGGCGCCGCCGGCCGCGGCGTTGAACTTCAGCGTCAGGCGCGACTTGCGACGGGCCGCCGCGTTCGGGTGGATCGCCCCGACCTTCGCGGCGCGGTCGAGCGCGGCGTGAGCATCGGCGAGTGCCTGGGCCGCATTGTCGGACTCACCGGGCGTCGCGGCGATGCTCAGCGCGTTCGCGACAAAGGTCTTCGCGGCGGTTCGTCGCGGCTGAAGGATCGCGTGCCGGCGCTCGGCCTGTCGGACGCGCTTCAGGCCCGACGGCGTGCGAGCACCCGTCCAGGTGCGGGGCGTCTTGGCCAAGGGGGAACCTCACGAATGGGCTGTCTGGGTCGTGGCATCCCGGCACGGGTCGGTGCCGAGCACGAGCGCGCATCGTAGCAGAGCGGCCCGAAGCTGACCAACGGGATTGCCCGCGACGACGCCTCGGCGCGACGAGGCCTCCGTGCCCCAGACTTGGGCCGGTGACGGCAATCCTCGGAGGCCTGGCAACGGCGGTGTTCTGGGCGACGACCCTCGTCGGATCCGCTCGAGCTGCCCGGCTCATCGGCCCCTGGTCGACGCTCGCCTGGGTGATGCTGGTCGGGCTGGCGGTCGCGCTGCCCCTCGTCCTGCTCACCGGCTCCGGAACGATCCTGAGCACGACGAACGTGATCCAGCTCGCCGCGGCCGGAATTGCGAACTCGGTGGGCCTGCTCCTCGGCTACACCGCCCTCCGCCGCGGCAAGGTCGCCGTCGTCGGCCCGATCATCTCGACCGAGGGCGCGATCGGCGCCGTGCTCGCAATCCTCGCCGGCGATCCGGTGACGGCGGCGGCCGCGGCGCTCCTGGCGATCATCGCGGCGGGCGTCGTGCTGACGTCGATGGAGCAGGCATCCGCCCGAGTGACCGCCGAGGGCGACCCCCGCCCGAACCCCGACGAGAGCGGCCGGAGCGCGGCCGTGACGGCCGCGCTCGCCCTTGGGGCTGCGGCGCTGTTCGGTGTCAACCTCTTCCTGACGAGCCGGATCGCGACGTCACTTCCCGTCGCCTGGTCGATGCTCCCGGCGCGCGTGGCCGGGGTAATCGCCGTCAGCGTCCCGCTGATCCTGAGCGGCCGACTGCGGCTGACGCGAGCCGCCGCCCCGTTCGTCGTCATCGTCGGCGTGTTCGAGGTCGTGGGCATCGCGGCCTTCGCCTTCGCGTCGCGCGACAGTGCGCCCGTGGCATCGGTGATCAGCTCGCAGTTCGCGGGGATCGCGGCCGTGTTCGCCTTCCTCCGGTTCGGCGAGCGCCTCGGGCGCATCCAGGTGGTCGGGGTCGTCGTCATCGCGACCGGCGTGGCGGCACTCGCCGCCGTCCGAGCGTCATGAGCATCCGCGCGGCGTGAGGATCCCCGCGGCGTGAGCATCCGCGCGACACGGAGCAAGGCGAACCGCAGGCATGACGGTCAGGGTCGCGGGCGCCGCCACAGGTCGATCGGCGGCAGATCGTGACTCCCGAGAACCTGCGAGATCTCGCCCGCATGGAACGCGTCGTGGCTGAACAGCCGGTTCAGCACGGACGCGCGCGTGTGCACGACCGACACGCCCTGATACGTGCGGGTCGCCGTGCTCGCCAGGTCGTCGACCGTCCAATGTCCGAGGCACTCCCGCACGACACCGAACGACGTGTCGAGCGCCCGCGCGAGCTCCTCGCCGGATCGCGGGTGGTCCGGTTCGTCCTCCCAGCCCGGGCCCGTGAGCGGTTCCGCGAAGGGCGTCCGCTCCGCGCCCGGTTGCTCGAACACGCCGCACAGCCAGTACACGCGCGTCCCGGCGACGTGTGCGGCGAGAGCCCAGATCGGGGCATGGGCTGGACCGGCTCGCAGCGCCAGCTGGTCCGCCGTCAGGTCCTTGACCGCGTCGCGGATGCGCGCCGCGTGCTGCGGCCAGTCCGGGTAGAGAGGCGCGACTGAGCCGTCCATGCGGCCAGTATCGTCCGGCGTCGGGCCTTCGGCCAAGTGCACCGGCTACACTCCCGCCTCGTGACCATCCCCCAGGAGCGACTCCGCAACTTCTCGATCATCGCCCACATCGATCACGGCAAATCGACCCTCGCCGACCGTCTCCTCGAGCTGACCCACACGGTCGAGGGGCGGCAGATGATGAGTCAGGTCCTCGACTCGATGGATCTCGAGCGCGAAAAGGGCATCACGATCAAGGCCCGCGCCGTTCGCCTCGAGTACCAGGCGAACGATGGCCATACCTACGGGCTCAACCTGATCGACACGCCGGGCCACGTCGACTTCGCCTACGAGGTCAGCCACAGCCTCCAGGCGTGCGAAGGGGCGATCCTCGTGGTCGACGCGACCCAGGGGATCGAGGCCCAGACCCTGGCCAACGTCCATCTCGCGCTCCGGGAAGGCCTGACGCTCATCCCCGTCCTGAACAAGATCGACCTGCCCTCGGCCGACCCCGAGACGATCATGGACGAGCTCGAGAACGTCCTGGCGATTCCGCGCGAAGAGGTCATTCTCGCGAGCGCGAAGGACGGCACGGGCGTCCCCGAGATCCTCGAAGCGATCGTCCAGCGGATCCCGGCTCCGAAGGGCGACCCGACCCGGCCGCTCCAGGGCCTGATCTTCGACAGCCACTACGACGCCTACAAGGGCGTCGTCGTCTACGTCCGACTCGCAGCCGGAACGCTCCGCCAGCACGACACCATCCGCTTGATGGCGTCCGGCGCGGAGGCCGAGCCCCTCGAGCTCGGCGTCTTCCGGCCGCAGCTGGTGCCGGTCAAGCAGCTCGTCGCGGGTGAGGTCGGCTACGTCGCCACGGGCCTGAAGAACGTCCGCGAGGCCCAGGTCGGCGACACCGTGACGACCGTGGCCAATCCGGCGGGCGAGCCGCTGCCGGGCTACCAGGAGGCCAAGAGCCTCGTCTTTGCCGGGATCTATCCCGTCTCCGGCGAGGACTATCCGATCCTCCGGGAGGCTCTCGAGAAGCTCCACCTGAACGACGCCAGCTTCACGTACGAGCCGGAGAGCTCGGTCGCGCTCGGGTTCGGGTTCCGCTGCGGGTTCCTCGGCCTGCTCCACATGGAGATCGTCCAGGAACGCCTGGAGCGCGAGTTCGCGCTCGACCTGATCGCCTCCGCGCCGTCCGTCGAATATCACGTGAAGCTCCTCCACGGCCGCGGGGAGATCGCGATCGACAACCCCGCCCTCCTGCCGAACCCGTCGGAGATCGAGGTTCTCGAGGAGCCATGGGTGAAGCTCAGCGTCGTCACCCCGTCGAGCTACATCGGGCCGCTCATGGAGCTGACGACGAACCGGCGCGGAGAATTCGGAAACATGGAATATCTCGACCCGACGCGGGTCGTCCTCCACTTCGAGATGCCGCTCGCCGAGCTGATCGTCGACTACTTCGACCAGCTGAAGAGCCGCAGCCAGGGCTATGCATCGATGGACTACGAGGAGCTCGGCTACCGGCCGGCGAACCTCGCGAAGGTCGACATCCTCGTCAACGGCGAGCCGGTCGACGCCCTTTCGATCATCGTCCACCGGGACAAGGCGCCGTCGGTCGGTCGCGTCCTGGCCGAGCGTCTCAAGCAGCTGATTCCTCGCCAGATGTTCGAGATTCCGATCCAGGCGGCGATCGGATCGAACGTGATCGCCCGCGAAACCGTGCGCGCCATGCGCAAGAACGTCCTCGCCAAGTGCTACGGTGGCGACATCACCCGGAAGCGGAAGCTGCTCGAAAAGCAGAAAGAGGGCAAGCAACGGATGAAGCGGGTGGGCTCCGTCGAGATTCCCCAGGAGGCGTTCCTGGCGATGCTCCGGATGGACGAGGGCTGACCGAGTGGAAGACTGGCTGCTGACGCTTCGCACGCTGATCGCGGTCGGCCTGGCCCTTCTCCTGGTGATGCTCCGCCTGGAGGCCTCCGCCTTCAGCGCCGCCGAATACGACGACACGATCGACGGACGGGCGCCGTCGATCCGCAACCGGATCGCGTGGTACGGGATCGGCCTGGCCCTCGTCGTGGGCATCCTGATCGTTCATCCCTCGCCGAGGGACCAGCTGTTCCTCGGTCCCGGCGATCGGCCGCTGGCGATCACCTACGGGTTCCTCTACGGCGCCGGTGGCACCGCGATCGCGCTCGGCGTCGCGTTCTACCGCTACCGCCGGCTCCGGTTTCCCGATGTCTGGTCGTATCCCGGCGCCCTGCTCAACGCGGTGATGACCGCGCTGATCGACGAGGTCACGTTCCGCGGCGCGATCTTCGGGGTGATCCTCCTCACCGGGCTCAACCCGAATGCCGCGAACGTCATCCAGGCAATCCTCTACGCGCTCGCGACGCGGCTCGGAGCGCCGGGCCGGAACCGCTACATGCTCGTGATGGCGCTCCTCGTGGGGCTCGCCGGCGGCTGGGTGACGGCGATCACCGGGGGCATCGCGGCGGCCTTCCTCGGCCATGCGGTCACCCGGTTCGCCGTGTTCCTCTCGACCGGTCACGCCGGTCAGTTCGCGCCGCGCGGCCGGGAGGTCGAGGAGATCGAGGAGAAACGACGCCCTCCGAAAGGCTGGCGGGTCATCGGCCCGCGGGAGCCGGCATCTCGCGACCGGTGAGCTCGGCGGAACAGCGGCCGACCCACGTCACATCGGCGGACGAGCCGCCCAGTCCGCCGGTTGACCCCACCGCTCCGCTGGCGGCCGTGGCGGCTCCAGCGGCTGAACCTCCGGTCGGGCTCTACGTCCATGTGCCGTTCTGCGTGTCGCTGTGCCCCTACTGCGATTTCGTCGTGATCGCCGGTGCGGCCGCGCGAGGGCCTACGAACCGGATTGCGGTGTTCGCGGCCGCGGTCGAGACGGAGATCGAGCTGCGGGCGGATGCGCTCGATGCGCGCTTCGGACGGCCCGGCTCTCGCCGCCGTCCGGCGCTTCACAGCGTCTATCTGGGCGGTGGCACGCCGTCGCTCCTCCCGGCGGGCACGGTCCAGCGGCTCCTCGACCTGGTCCGGCGGCGGTTCGGGGTTCGGAAGGACGCCGAGGTCACGATCGAGGCCAATCCGGGACCGGACGAGCGCGGCGATCCCGCTGCCTTCGCAGCGGCCGGCGTGACGCGTATCTCGTTCGGGGCGCAGAGCTTCGACGTCACGGAGCTTCGCCGTCTCGGCCGGCGGCATCGGCCGCCACATGTCGCCGACGGGGTCGCCGAGGCCCGTGCCGCCGGAATCCAGTCGATCAACCTCGATCTTCTCTACGACGTGCCCGACGGCTCGCTGGAAACCTGGCTCGCGTCCCTCGAGGCAGCGCTTGCGCTCGCGCCGGATCACCTCTCCCTCTATGCGCTCACCCTCGATGACCCGGATGCCGAGGGCCTCACCGGACCGGACGGGGACCACCTCCCGACCACCCGCGGTGCCCGGCGGTGGCGCGACTGGGCGATTCCCGGACAGGACGAGGATCGCGCCGCAGCTCAGTACCACCTCGCGGTGCACCGCCTGGGCGAGGCCGGTTGGCGTGGCTACGAGATCAGCAACTGGGCCCGGCCGGGGCACGAAGGTCGCCACAACCTCCTCTATTGGGAGCGGCGGTCATACGAGGCGGTCGGGCCCGGCGCCCACGCCTTCGACGGGGCAACGCGACGCTGGACGGCCGCCCGGCTCGATCGGTACCTCGACGCCCTGACCGATCGTCCCGGCCATCCCGCTGCCCTTCCGCCGGGCGGCTCCGAGACCCTCGACGCCGCCATGGCGGCCGCCGAATCCGTGATCCTGGGACTCCGAACGGATCGCGGCCTGCCGAGGTCCGCTGCGACAGAGGGACCGCTTGCCTCGGAGTTCGGCTGGGCCCTGGCGGCGGAGCTGCTGACGGTCGACGACGCCGACCGGATCGTGCTGACGACGCGTGGGCGGCTGCTCTCGAACGAGCTGTTCAGCCGACTCGTCTGAGGCCGTCGCCGGCGCGACCTGACACGGCTCCGGCGGGGCGTGCACCGTGGGCCGGCAACCCGGGCGTACGATGGCCGAGCTGTTGGACGGGAGAGCTCCCGGTTCACACCCGGCGTCGCGGCCCGTCATCGATGTCCATCGAGGTACCGCCGGATCATGGCCACGCCGATGCCGCTCGATACGCGCCAGGCGCGGATCGCCCGGCGCCTCCTCGAGACCGACGGCCCAGCAAGCGTTGACGCCCTGGCGACCGAGCTCAAGCTCACCGACCGGATGGTCCGCTACAACCTGCCATCGGTCGACAGCGTCCTCGCCGAGAACGGGCTGCGCCTGATTCGCCAGTCCGGGATCGGGATCTGGATCGAAGGCAGCCCGGCGGCACGGGAGGAGCTCCTGGCCGCCCTCGATCGCGCCACCGGGCCGGCCGTCCTGGACCCGTCCGACCGCCGCGGGCGCATCCTCCTCGCCCTCCTCGTCGCCTCGCCGGACCCCATCCGCTCCGAGGCGCTCGAGGAGCGCCTCGGCGTGTCGCGACCGACGATCCGCCGCGACATGCGAGAGGCGGAGGGCTGGCTCGAGCAGCATCGGCTGCACCTTCACCGGATGCCCGGGCGCGGAATCGCCGTCGCCGGCAGCGAGACCGACATCCGGGGCGGTCTCCTCGCCCTGCTTCTCGAGATCGTCCCGATCCGGTCGCTCCTCCTGCCGGGCGGCATCGACGCCGGCCACGATGGGACGGTGGCGCGTGACCGCCGCCAGCCCGGGTCGCCGACCGCCGGGATCCCCGCCCAGACCGATGTCGAGGCCTATCTGGGCTCGCTCGACCTGCAGACGTTCCTCGCCATCCTGCGGCGTGAGCTCCGCGATCTCGCCGACCGCGATCCCACGGTCACGACGGCGGCGTTGTCCCTTGCGATCGCGGCGTCTCGCAGCCGGGCCGGCCGGCAGGTGCGGCTCGGCGGCGGCCGCCTCCGGTCCCTGCTCGATCATCCCGTGGCGGAGAGCGCGGCGAGCATCGCCGCCGCCGTCGAAGTCGCGAGCGGCGTGTCGTTCGGTCGCATGGACGTCGCCGCGATCACCGAATCGCTGCTCGGGCTGACCCAGCTCGTCGATGTCGCCGCCCGCCCGGAGGCGGCGGACGTCCGCTACATCGATCGAATCATCGCCGCGGCCGCCTCCCGGTTGCACCCGTCGCTCGGTGAGGATCATCAGCTTCGTTCGAGCCTCTCGGAGCACATCCGGCGCCTCCACGTCCGGCTCCGGTTCGGACTTCCGATCAGCAATCCTCTGCAGCAGGAGGTTCGGCGTCGGTACCCGGACGTGTATCGCGCCGCCTCGGAGATCCTCGCCGAGGTCGGCCCGGTCGCCGGCACCGAGATGCCCGTCGAGGAGATCGGCCTCCTCACGATGTATCTCGCCGGCTCACTCGAGCGGCACCGGCTTCGGCCGAAGGTCCGCGTCACCGTCGTCTGTCCGGCCGGCATGGCGACCGCGTGGATCCTCGTCTCGCGGCTCGTCGCGGAGTTCCCCCAGATCGAGGTCGTCCGCGTCGTCTCGAAGGCGGCCTTCGAGACGGAGCCCGGGCAGGAGCCCGACCTCGTGATCAGCACGATCCCGCTCGACGATCTGCCGCCGGCCTCGCTCGGGGTCGTCGTGAGCCCGCTCCTCCGCGAGGCGGACGTCCGCCGCCTCGGCCGGCTGCTCGGAGGGCTGCCCTCCTAATCGCCCAGTTCGAGGGCTCGCCTCCGCTATCTCTCGCGGACGCCACCCGACGACTCGGGAACGCCAGCGGCGACGAGCGCGCGCGTCACGATTGTCACAACCCCGGCGCCGACGTTTTGGCGCTTGTTGCCGGACGGTTGCGATTTCATGATCCGGGCCTTACGTCCTGGAGTGGAGGAGGCAACGTGCAGGAACGGATCCAGCGCTATGGCGGCTACCTCGCCGCAATGGTCCTTCCCAACATCGGAGCGATTCTCGCCTGGGGGTTGATCACGGCCCTGTTCATCGATACCGGCTGGCTGCCGAACAAGCAGCTCTCCGCCCTGGTCGGCCCGATGATCACCTACATGATCCCGCTGCTGATCGCTTACACCGGCGGCAAGCTGGTCTACGGCCATCGTGGTGGCGTCGTCGGCGTGATCGCGACGATGGGGATCATCATCGGTTCGACCGTGCCGATGTTCCTCGGAGCGATGATCGCCGGGCCCATCGGCGCCTTCCTGATCAAGAAGTTCGACGACGTCTTCGAGGAGCGGGTCCCGTCCGGCTTCGAGATGTTGGTCAACAACTTCTCGGCCGGGATCCTGGGCGCCGCGCTCGCGATCATCGGCGTCGTTTCCATCGGTCCGATCCTCGAGTGGCTTTCCAACCGGCTCGGCGACTTCGTCAGCGCGATCATCAGCGCGGGCCTGCTGCCGCTCGCCGACATCCCGATCGAGGTCGGCAAGGTCCTGTTCCTCAACAACGCGATCAACCATGGCGTGCTCGGGCCCTTGGGGGTCGCCGCGGCCGCGGCCAGCCCGGATCACCGTGCCATTCACTTCCTGCTCGAGACGAACCCGGGTCCCGGCCTCGGCCTGCTCCTCGCGTTCTTCTTCTTCGGCAGGGGGATGGCGAAGCAGTCGGCGCCGGGCGCGATCATCATCCACTTCTTCGGCGGGATTCACGAGATCTACTTCCCGTACGTCCTGTCCCACCCGATCATGATCGTGGCGATGTGGGCCGGCGGAATCGCTGCCGACACCGTGTTCGTCGCGACGAACGCCGGACTCGTGGCGACGCCGTCCCCAGGCAGCATCTTCGCCTATCTCGCGGTCATCCCACCCGGTCAGCATCTCGGGGTCCTGTCGGGCGTCGCGGTCGGTGCCGTGGCCTCCTTCCTGGTGGGCTCGCTCATCTTGAAGGTCTACCCCGTCAAGGAGAGCGAGGAAGAAGTCGCGATGGAAACGACACCATCCCTGCCCATCGGCGTTCCGGCCTGACCTCCGAACGCCGATCGGCACATCGCCGCCCGACACCAACCGGCGTCGGGCGGCGCATCATCACCAGCGGAGGTGTTCGGTGACGGAGAAGCGGGCCGAGGACGTTCACGTCGTGGTCTTCGCCTGCGAGGCGGGCATGGGGTCGAGCCTGATCGGCGCCAACCAGCTCAAGAAGCGGGTCAAAGCCGCAGGACTCGACGTCCGGGTCATCCATTCGCCGGTCAATCAGATCCCGGCCGACACCGACGTCGTCGTCGCGCATGAGGGCCTCGCCGCCCGGGCCCGATCGGCCGCTCCCCAGGCCGTCGTCCTCACCTTCCGCAACTTCCTGAACAACCCCGCGAGCGACCTTCTCGTCAAACGGCTGACGGCCGGTGAGCCCGTGTCCGACGAGGCGGGCCGCCCATGACCCCGGAGGTCCTCTCCCGGACGGCCGTCCAGGTCGGCGCGGCTGCCTCCAGCCAGGCCGAGGCGATCGACCAGGTCGGTGCGCTGCTCATCGCCGAGGGCCTGGTGACGCAGGAGTACGTCGATGCGATGCACGCCCGCGAGGCGATCGTGTCGACCTATCTCGGCAACGGCATTGCCCTCCCGCACGGGACGAACGAGACCCAGGGCGCCGTTCGGCGAACCGGTCTCGCCGTTCTCCAGTATCCC
>DATAQF010000129.1:0-4554 GCA_036264795.1 Candidatus Limnocylindrales bacterium
GGGTCGCCAGCCTCGGTCTCGGTGCGATCTTCGCCGTGGGGTGGACCCCCTGCATCGGCGTCATGCTCGGCGGGATCCTGATGATGGCCTCGTCGACGGCCACGGTCGCGCAGGGCGCCATCCTGCTCCTCGCCTACACCCTCGGTCTCGGGCTGCCGTTTCTCGCGATCGCGCTCGTCTACGATCGGGCGCCGGGCCTTCTCCGGCCGCTCGTCCGCCACGGACGCGCCGTGTCCCTCGTCGGAGGCGGTCTCGTCGTGGCGATCGGCGTCGCGATGCTCTTCAACTGGCTGGCGCTTCTCCCGCAGTATTTCCAGTTCAACACGGCGATCTGAGGGCGCGTGACAGAGCGGCCGGGGTTCCAGCACCGACGCGAGCGCCGCGGTCTCATCGGTCCGTTCGGCGCGCGCCAGCTCGTCCTGGCGGCCCTTCTGGTCGTGTTCTCGGCTATCGTGCTCGTGGTCATCACGACCCCCCTCGGAACCCCGAGCGGCCTCGGCCTGGCCGATCCGCAGGCGACGCAGTTCGTGCTCGGGCCCGCGCCGTCGAATGGGCTCAAGCCAGGCGAGTTGCCGCCGGAGCTGACCGTCGCGGCGGCGGATGGCTCACCGGCGCCGCTCCTCGATCTGGACGGCCGGCCCGTGCAGCTCGCGGACCTTCGGGGCAAGACCGTCTGGCTCAACTTCTGGGCATCGTGGTGCCCGCCGTGCCAGTCCGAGACGCCGATCCTGCGGGATCTCGCCGAGCGCTACCGAGCTCGCGGGCTCGTCGTCGTCGGGATCAGCGTCCAGGAATCGAGCGTCGACAACGTCCGCGCCTATGCCCAGAAATATCAGCTGGGCTACACGATCGCCGCCGACGTGACCGGTGCCGTCTACGCCGCATACCGGCTCAACGGGATCCCGAGCCACTTCTTCATCGGCCCCGAGGGAGCGATCCGCTCGATCGTCCGGGCCCCGATGAACGAGACACAGGCGATCGCACAGATCGAGGCGATCCTGTCGGCGCCCGCGTCCGGCTCAACCGGGCTCCCGTCCGGTGCCGCATCAGGGTCGCCTGCGCCGTCGTGAGGTCGAGGTCGGCTCTGCCCTACTCCGGCTCGTAGCGGAAGCGATCGCGGTCCGGCACGAGTCGCCCGACCGGGTGCTCACGCTCGTGGGACAGCGCGACCGTCCAGCCCTCGTCGGCCGCCTGCGTGAAGAGCGAACCCTTGACCAGCACCGAATCGAGGGGGAAGTCGTCGAAGGCCGTCACCCAGCGCGGGTTCGCGCTCCACGGCCGCATCGCCAGATCCCCGAAGAACGCGAGCGGCGCCGCCCCGGGTGCGCGCACGACGATCGCCTGATGACCGGCCGAATGCCCGCCGGTCGGGATCACGGAGACGCCGGGCAGGAGCTCACGCTCTCCGTCGACCCAGCCCTCGGCTCCCCAGTCGCGGACGAGCTCCAGCTCCGGCTGGACGTAGGACGCCACGAGCCGGGGGTTCGACCCGAGGGCGATCTCCCACTCCGCCCGCTGGGCGACGATCCGGGCGCGGGGGAATGCCCGAGAGCCATCGGCGGCCAGGAGGCCGCCCGCATGGTCGAAGTGGAGGTGGCTCATCGCCACGACGTCCACGGAGCCGGGATCGAAGCCGGCCGTTCGCAGCGCCTCGACCACCCATGGTCCGTCGTAGCCGCGCATCGCCCGACCCTTCTCATCGATCCGCTCCCCGATCCCGGTCTCGACGAGAACTCGGCCGGCGGGCGTCTCGATCAGCAGGCAGTTCAGCGCCTGGAGGAGCCGGTTCTCGGCATCGAGCTCGGCGGATGCCCAGCGGTCCCAGAGAATGCGCGGGACCGGTCCGAACAGGGCGCCGGCGTCGGACCGGAACGTGCCGGCCTGGATGAGCGCCACCTGGAACCCGCCGCCGAGGTCGCGGCGCCAGTCGACCGCGTCGTTCAGCCCCGTGGCGCGGGCTCCTTCGCATCCTTGCCGTTGGCGAAGTCGCGGTGGAACGCGGACGCCGTCGGCTCCGACTGGCCCTGGTATTTCGAGCCGAGCGACGGCGATCCATAGGGACGCTCGACCGGGCTCGACATCCTGAAGAACGAGATCTGCCCGATCTTCATGCCGAAGTAGAGGGCGATCGGCAGGTTGGCAACGTTCGAGAGCTCGAGCGTCAGGTTCCCCTTCCAGCCCGGATCGACGTAGCCCGCGGTCGAGTGAATCAACAGGCCGAGCCTCCCGAGCGACGACTTGCCCTCGAGCCTCGCGACCAGGTCGTTCGGCAGCTCGACCCATTCGAGCGTCTGGCCGAGGACGAACTCGCCGGGATGGAGGACGAACGGTTCATCGTCGGAGACCGTCAGCAGCTCGGTCAGGTCCGGCTGCGGCGCGCGAACGTCGATGTAGGGATAGCGGTTGTTGCGAAAGACCCGGAACGAACGGTCGAGATGGAGGTCGACCGACGACGGCTGGAGATCGGTCGGGTCGTAGGGACGGATTGCCACCTCGCCCGCGTCGAGCGCCGCTCGGATGTCCCGATCCGACAGGACGCTCACCGGCCCGCCTTCCCCGCCCTGCCGACCTTTCCCCCGCCGGTCCGCACGTCGACGGCGATCGTCTCGTCGCCGCGCTCCGCGTACAGGCTGTCCACCTCGCGCTTGAGCGCCTCGAGATCGTCGAAGCTCTGGTAGACGCTCGCGAACCGGATGTAGGCGATCTGGTCGAGCTCGCGGAGCTTGGCCATCGCGAGCGCTCCGACTCGCGACGAGTCGACCTCGGTCGCGCCCTGCGAGCGCAGCTCGGCCTCGATCTCGTCGGCGGCGCGCTCTGCGGCATCATCTGGAACGGGCCGCCGCGTCAGGGCCTTGCGGAGCCCCGATGCGAGCTTCTCCCGATCGAACTCCTGGCGCGCGCCGTCGCGCTTGACGACGACGAGGCGCGCGGCTTCGACCCGCTCATAGGTCGTGAATCGCGTCGCGCACGCGGAGCACTCGCGGCGGCGCCGAATCGTCGCCGAATCGTCGAGATCGCGCGAGTCGACGACCCGCGTCTCGCGCTCGCCGCAATGGGGACAGCGCATCGGCCCTCCTGCCGCTTCCACCACTACCGCTTGTGGTGTCGCCCGATGATACCACTACATACAGGGTCGGAAGCGCCGGAGCGACCGCCGCGGGGCGTCGGCGGCCTCAGGTCCCTCGACGCTGGAACCGCTCCGTCGGGTCGCCGACCGTCAGCTCGGCCGCGACCTGCGCCTGTCGAGCGATCGCCTCGCGGGCGTGGAGGACATTCAGGTACCCGCGCTTGATCGACGTCTGGGCCTCCAGCTCCCGACCGCCGGACCGGGCGGAGGTCTGGATCGAGCGCCCGTGCTCGACCATCTCGAGCGCCCGGGCAACCCGCTCGAGCTCCGACACGATCTCGTCCTGGATCGGCTTGCCGGCAATGGGCGGCCGCAGCGCCCTTGCCTCACCCGCGTACAGCGCGACCGCCTCGAGCGAGGCAGTCAGGTCGTCGCCGATCGCGTCGGCCGAAAGGGACCCGCGACGAACGGCGTCGACCCGGCTGCTGACCTCGCCGAGCGACAGCTCGACCCGGTGTCCGAGGTCGCCGACCTGGCGCCGGAAGCGCTCGACGTCGCGGGTCTGGGCAAGGAACCGACCGGCCCGCCGAAGGACCATCGAGAAGAGCACGAGCAGGATGAAGAACCCGAGCAGCGGCAGGATGAGAAGCGGTTCCATCGCGGACTCGTGTAATCCCTGCCCGTCGGCCGGCGACTCAGCCGGCTCGGGCGCGGAGCGCGGCGAGGATCGCCGGCGCGACCTCGAACAGGTCGCCGACGACGAAGAGGTCCGCGAAGTCCGCGATCGGAGCGTCGGGGTCGCGGTTGACGGCCACGATCGTATCGGCCGTCTGCATCCCGACCTTGTGCTGGATCGCCCCCGAGATCCCGAGTGCGAGATAGAGCGCAGGCTTCACGATCTTGCCGGTCTGCCCGATCTGCTGGGCGTACGGGATCCAGCCCGCATCGACCGCGGCGCGGGTCGCCCCGACGGCGCCGCCGAGCGCAGCGGCAAGCTCCTCGACGACCTTGAAGCCGTCGGGGCCGCCCATCCCCCGGCCGCCGGCGACGATCACCCGCGCCTCTTCGATCGGGGCGGCGGCATCGGCCGCGGCCACGCGATCGACGACTTTCACGAGCGGCAGACGGAGCGATCCGTCGACGACGGCGGATGCGAGCGTCCCGGGATTCGGGGCGGGCTCGGCCGTCACCACGTTCGGTCGGATCGTGAGGATGCCGCGTTCGCCGGTCAGGCGGCTCGTCGTCGTGAGCTTTCCGCCGAAGACGCTCATCGTGACGACGGGTCCGTCCTCCCAGCGAACGGCCGTGGCGTTCACGAGGACACCCCAACCGGTCAGCGCGGCAACGACCCCCGCCACGTCGCGGCCTTCAGGTCCGGCGCCGGTCAGCAGATACGCCGGCTGCTCCCGCTCGATCAGCTCGAAGAGCCGTTCGCCGACGATCGTGCCGGCCGCGTGATCGGACGTCGCCGGCTCCGTGACGGTCAG
>DATAQF010000060.1:0-2563 GCA_036264795.1 Candidatus Limnocylindrales bacterium
GCGACGCTCCACGGCCAGCGCGGCCGCGACCGGGTCCGTGTCGTCTTCTCCCGCTCCGAGGAGCGAGGCTCGAGCTTCCGCGAGCGGTGGTCGATCCCCGATTCCACCACGGACCTCCGGGCGGCGATCGAGCATCCGGAGACCGACGTCGTCGTCGTCGGCCTGCCGAACTACCTGCACGAGGAGGCCGTCGGGCTGGCGGCCGCAGCGGGCAAGGCCGTCCTCTGCACGAAGCCGCTCGGGCGGACCGCCGACGAGGCCCGACGGATGCTCGACACCGTCGAGCGGGCGGGCGTGTTCGGCGGGTACCTCGAGGACCTGTGCTACACGCCCAAGACCCTGAAGGCCGTCCGGTCGGTGGAGCAAGGGGCGCTGGGCGACGTCACGTGGGTCCGTTCCCGCGAGACGCACCCCGGCCCGCACAGCGCATGGTTCTGGGACGGCCGGCTGACGGGCGGCGGCGCGATCATCGACCTGGGCTGCCATTGCATCGAGATCATCCGGAGCTTCGTCGGCAAGGGGAACCGGCCGGTGGAGGTCATGTGCACGACCGACACGCTCGTCCATCCGATCGACGACGAGGACAACGCGATCGCCCTGATCCGGTTCGAATCCGGAGCGATCGGCCAGTTCGAGGTGAGCTGGACGTTCCGCGGCGGGATGGACCTGCGTGACGAGGTCGCGGGCACGCACGGCACGATCTGGCTCAACCATTTCCTGCGAACCGGGTTCGAGATGTTCAGCGCCGGCGGTGGTGGCGGCTACGTCGCCGAGAAGGCCGAGAGTGCCGCCGGCTGGCTGTTCCCCGTCGGCGATGAAGTCTCGGAGCTCGGCTATGTCGACATGTTCTCGGACATGTTCGATGCGATGGAGACCGGCCGGCCGCCCCGCGAGACGTTCTACGACGGGTACGTGGTGAACGCGGTCATGGACGCGGCGTACCGTTCCGCGAAATCGCGGGCATGGGAGCCGGTCGAGCTGTTCGAGTGGCGCGGCGGAGCGACCAACCGGATCGCGAAGACGATGGAGAGCCACGAGGGCCAGATCGTCATCAAGCGCGAGGTGCTGCCGGACGGCCGGATGAAGCTGATCCTCAAGGATCCGGCGTCGGGCGACTTCATCGACCGGATCGTCGCCGGCTGAGGGTCCGCGACGACCTTGACCCGGGCGATGCCCGGCCGATACCATCCGCTGGCGCTCTAGACTGTCTAGACAGTTCGCCCGGCTCAGGCCCGGCGCCCGTCAGGAGCTGGATGAGCAACCTCTCCGGGATCGGCGCCGCGGTCATCGGCACCGGTTTCATCGGCACCGTCCACGTCGAGCAGCTCCGCCGGATCGGCGTCGACGTCCGCGGCGTCCTGGGCAGCACGCCCGAACGCGGGGCGGCACGTGCCGATGCCCTTGGCGTTCGCCACGCCTACGCAAGCCTCGACGAGATCCTCGCGGACGCCACCGTCGACGTCGTCCACGTCACGTCGCCGAACCATCTCCACGTGCCGCAGGCCTCGGCGATCCTCGATGCCGGCAAGCACGTGGTCTGCGAAAAGCCGCTGGCGATGACGGCGGCGGAATCGGCAGGCCTCGTGGCACGCGCCGAGGCGTCCGGGCTCGTGAATGCGGTCAACTTCAACATCCGCTTCTATCCGCTCCATCAGCATGTCCGCGAGGTCGTGGCGGCTGGCGATCTCGGCGATGTCCGGTTCGTCACGGGCCACTACTTCCAGGACTGGCTGCTGCTCGACACCGACTGGAACTGGCGTCTCGAGCCCGAGAAGGGCGGGGCCCTGCGGGCGGTCGGCGACATCGGCTCGCACTGGCTGGACCTCATGGCGTTCCTGACCGGCCAGCCGATCGTGTCCGTCATGGCCGAGCTGTCCACGTTCGTGACGGCGCGCCAGGAGCCGACCGGCCCCGTCGAGACGTTCGCGACGGAACGATCCTCGGATACCGTGACGCGGGCGATGGGCACCGAGGATGTCGCGGCGATCCTTCTTCGCTTCGCCAACGGGGCCCGCGGCTCCGTGGCCGTGTCCCAGATCAGCGCCGGCCGGAAGAACTCGCTCCAGTGGGAGATCGACGGCTCCGCGGCCGCGGCGGCCTGGGACTCGGAGACGCACGACCACCTCTGGCTCGGCCATCGCGACCGGCCGAACGAGATCCTCCTCAGAAACCCGGCCCTGATGTCGCCCGCCGGTCGAGCCGCGGCCGCCCTGCCCGGAGGCCACGTCGAGGGCTTCGGTGACACGTTCGGGGCGCTGTTCCGGGCCATCTACGCCGATGTCGCGGCAGGCCGGCCCGACCCGAACGCGCGATACGCGACGTTCGCCGCCGGCCACGACGAGATGCTCGTCAACGATGCGATCGCAGAGAGCGCGCGGACGGGCCGCTGGGTCGATGTCGACCGCGGGTCGAGCCGCTCCGCCGATGCGCTGACGCCGGAGGAGGCTCGCACTTCATGAAGCTGGGTCTGATGACCGCCGCCCTCGGCGGGATGGATCTCGACGGCCTCTCGGCGTGGGCGGCGTCCGAAGGGTTCCAGGCGCTCGAGATCGCCTGCTGGCCG
>DATAQF010000191.1:0-10115 GCA_036264795.1 Candidatus Limnocylindrales bacterium
GTCCACCCGACGACGGTGGATCGCTCCCCGAATCCGTCGCCGGAGCCGCGTCTGTCGCAGCTCGGCCTGCCGACCGACGCACCGCGTCGGGTGGTCGGCATCGGGGCGGGGATTGCCGCGCTGGGGTTCCTGCTGCCGTGGGCGGGGGTGCTCGCCGGAAGCGGTCTCCTGGGCGGGTACCTGACTCAGTGGGGACTCGCGGGGCCGGGTCACTGGATCGTCGGCCTGCTCCTCGTCGGCCTCGCGATCGTGTCTCTTGCCGGCGGTCGCATGGCCAGCATGCCCGTCGGCTTGCCGGCCGTGGCCGTCGCCACGCTGCTGACCGGATTGGCCTGGCCGTACCTCTTCGGCTTCCTCGGGCGGGAGGTCGGGATCTGGGTCGTGATGTTCGGGGCGATCCTGCTCGTCTCCGGCGGCCTCCTGGATCTTCGGGCCGGCCGTCACGCCGCGCCGGATTCGACCGTCTAGCGAACTCGGGGCCACATCCGGCCCCTGCTACACTGCGCCGGACGCCGGCCCGCCTCGCATGGCGGATGTGCGCTCGGCCGTCAGTCGCCCGCCGTGAACCGCATCAGAGGCAGCATCAGGCCGAATGGACATCTTCAGTGGGATCGGTGCCGCGCTCGCCGGTTTCTTCGGAAGTCCCATCGTCCAGCTCGCGCTCCAGGCGATCGCCGTCTACCTGATCATCCTGTGGCTGGCGGGCGCGTACTGGGCGTTCCGCGACATGCAGCAGCGGACGCAGAACCCGATCCTGCCGTACGTCGCGGCGAGCTTCATCATCATCTTCACCCCGATCTTCTTTCCGCTTGCGATCTTCGTGTACAAGATCATTCGACCCCACGAGAAGATCGGCGAGGTGTACGAGCGGAACCTCGCCGAGGAAGCGCTTCTCGCGGAGGTCGAGGCGATCCACAGCTGCCCCACCTGCGCCCGTCGCGTCAACGACGAGTGGATCATCTGCCCAACCTGTCGAACGCGGTTGAACCGCGTCTGCCCGAACTGCAGCCGGCTCGTCGGCCTCGACTGGTCGCTCTGCGCCTGGTGCGGCAAGGACTTCGAGCGGCCGGCAACGGCGATCGCCGCCTCGGCCGGGCGGCCGGCCCAGATCACGCCGCTCCCGGGCGGGATGGACGAGACCGGACGGATCGGCCGAACCGGCACCGATTCCGCGACGTTCGACGATGCCGATCGAACCGCGAATGCCCAGGCGGTCGGCCGCCGCGAGCGACGCGCCTCGCCGCGGGCCCCGCGATCGGCCCCCGACGTCCTGCCGGAGATTTGACGCCGCGCTGCACGGTTCGTTGACGGCAGGATCCGGCGGCGCCCTGTGACCTCCGAGGATCAGCCGCGCCCGCCGGAGCCGCCACCGCGACCGGGAGCGTCCACGTTCACGATCGAGGGTCGGGCCGCCCCGGGCCTGTTCGTCGTCGGTTGGCTGGCCTCGCTGCTCGGTCTCGGCCTCGTTCTCGTCGGCGCGTTCAGCGGATCCAGCCTGTTCCTGTACTTCCTCGGTCCGACCCTGTTGACGATCGGCCTGGTCGCAGGTGCCGGGAACCAGGCGATCGAGCGGCGGGCGCGAGGCGAGACGTATGCCGGTCCGTCGCCGTATCTCGTGTTCGCGGCGGCGGTCGCGGCGGTCTACGCGGTCGGCTCGGCGGTCGGTCTCGGGCTCCATTTCCTGACCGGAGCCTCGACGCTGCCCGCCTATGTCATCCGCTTCGTCGGCGTGGCGCTCCAGGCGCTCGTGTTCATCGGGATCGTCCGCTTGACCGTCGTCGGCAGCGGTGCCCTGACCTGGCGCGAGATGGGCTGGAGCCGGCCGAACGCGGCGGCGCTGCGGGACCTCGCCTACGGCGGGTTCTTCTCGCTGCCGGTCATCGGGCTCACGACGATCCTCGCCGGGCTCCTCGTTCAGGTGTTCCAGGTCGTGCCGGAGGCGCCCTTGCCGCCGACCGGGGTGGCCGCCGGCGTCGTCGTCCAGCTGCTCGCGGGTGCGATCATCGCCCCGATCGCGGAGGAGACGGTGTTCCGCGGGTTTGCGATCCCGGCCTGGGAGCGGACCGTCGGCGCGCGCGGCGCGATCGTTCGAGCCTCGCTCCTGTTTGCCCTCGCCCACGTCCTGAACGTGACGGCCGACAACGCGGGCCAGGCCGTCGGGCTGATCGTCGTCGGTTTCGTGACCCGGCTGCCGGTGGCCTTCGCCCTGGGCTGGCTGTTCGTCGCTCGTCGCTCGATCTGGGCCCCGCTCGGACTCCACATCGCCTTCAACGGCATCCTCCTGCTCCTCGGCGAGCTCGCGACGAACGCTGCGCGTTGACGGCCCGCGGCTGGTTTCGGCTCCCCGTCAGGGCCGAAGACCGACGCTCGCGAGCTCCGCGCGAGCCAGCCGGTCGTGACGACCGGTCGCCCAGTCCCCGAGCGGATCCGGGGTGTACTCGAGCAACGTCGAATAGTCGAGCCGTGTGACGGCCCGCATCGCGAGGGCACGCTCGATCCGCGAATCGGCCACGTCCGGCGCGGTCCGGATCGCTCTGTGCGCCGCCCGAACGCGGCGGAGCCGCTCCCAGCGCCACGGAAGGTAGCGGGCGAGCCACGGTGCCATCGTCACGATGGCGAGCAGGAGGGCGAGGACGAGCGCGACCACGAAGATGAACTGCTCGAGCTGGGTGCCGAAGTCGGAGATCGGCTGGCCGGCACCGGCGAAGCCATCCCGGGCGAAGTCGCGCGCCTGCGATCCGACCAGCGGCAGGCCCGCCAGCGAGTTGCCGAGGTTCACGCCGCTCTGGACCATCGTCTGGCCACCGGCCCGGACCGCCCGCCCGGCCTCAGCGAAGCTCGAGAGGAACTGGAAGAGCTGCCACACGAGGTTGCCCCAGAACACGACCCACATGAGCGTCGCCAGGTCCGCCAGCTGCTCCTTGAGACGCGCGACGCGGAGCTCGCTCCAGATCTTGATCATCGAATGCCTCCCGCCTGAGATGCCGGTGCGCGGCCGATCGATGCCGGCGATGGTCGCCAAGGCAGGGCGCGCGCGCAAGTCACCGGGCGGACCGCGCGCGGGTCCGGGTCGGGGAGTCGAGTCGACCGACCCCGGCGATCCGCGATGAAGTCGCCGTTGAGCCGCAGATGAGAGCCGGCCGATAGGGTTCGTCGTGTTCCCGGATCCGGAGGGCGGGAGGAATCGGCGGGCTTCCGTCATTCGGGTCCGGGGACTCCCGTCCCGCCGCCGCAGGAGGCAGGCGATGGACGAGATGGACGACGCTGCGATTGAGCGCCACGCGCCGAGCGGACGCGCGATCCGTGAGATTCCGGCGTCGGAGCGGCCGCGCGAGCGGCTCGCGATGCGTGGCGCGGGCGGCCTGTCGTCTGCGGAGCTCATCGCGCTGCTCTGGGGGTCGGGGTCGCGCGGCCGATCGGCGGTTGATCTCGCCGGCGATGCCCTTGCCCGTCACGACGGCCTCACCGGTCTTGCCCGGGCGACGGACGTGGAGCTCATCGCCCTGCCTGGCGTCGGCGAGGCCAAGGCCGCCCAGCTCAGCGCCGCATTCGAGCTCGGCCGCCGACTGATGGCCGACTGGCCAGCCGGTCGATGGACCATCCGCTCGCCGCGGGACGTCGCCGAACGCCTGCTCCTCCAGATGGGTCGCCTCGAGCGGGAGGAGCTTCGGGTTGTCCTCCTGAACACGAAGAACGTCGTCCTGCGAGTCGTGACCGTCTACCAGGGCAACGTCTCCTCCTCGCTGGTCCGCGTCGGCGAGCTCTTCCGCGATGCCGTCCGCCTCAACGCGAGCGGCGTGATCCTGGTCCACAACCACCCATCCGGCGATCCGACGCCGTCGCCCGACGACCTCCATCTCACCGCCGAGGCCCTTGCCGCGGGGCGGCTTCTCGACATCGACCTGCTCGACCACCTCGTCGTGGGTCACGACGCGTACGTCTCGCTCCGCGACCGGGGCGTCGCCTTCGACCGGACGGAGGGCCGACGGGCCGGCTGATGGCGGCATGGAATCGCCGCGCCTGCCATCGGCGCCGGGCGAACTCGAGCCGGCCTCCCCAAGGCATCCGGCACAGGGCTCCGGCGCGTCCGAGTCGCCCGGGTATACTGCTCGGGCTCTCCTGCTCGACTCACCGAGCGCGCGATCCGCCTCGCCTGCCGCGGAGCCGCTGCGTCCCGTTCACCCGACACCGCGAAGGAACTGTCCGCCGTCATGCTCGACCGCTTCCTCGGCCTCTTCTCCCGCGACATCGGAATCGACCTCGGCACCGCCAATACCCTGGTCCACGTCCGGGATCGAGGGATCGTGATGAGCGAGCCGTCGGTGGTCGCGATCGACGCGAAGACGAAGCGGGTCCTGGCGATCGGGGCCGAGGCCAAGCGGATGGTCGGCCGGACACCGGCGAGCATCATCGCGATCCGCCCGCTCCGCGACGGGGTCATCAGCGACTTCGACGTGACCGAGCAGATGATCAAGTACTTCGTCCACAAGGTCCACGATCGGGTCGGGCTGATCCCTCGACCGCGAATGCTTCTGGGGATCCCATCTGGCGTGACCGAGGTCGAGAAGCGCGCGGTTCGCGACGCGGCCCTGAACGCCGGCGCCCGCTGGGCCCGCCTGATCGAGGAGCCGATGGCGGCGGCGATCGGCGCCGGGCTGCCGGTCAGCGAGCCGTCCGGCAGCCTGATCGTCGACATCGGCGGCGGCACGACGGAAGTGGCCGTGATCAGCCTCGGCGGCATCGTCGTCAGCCGCTCGATCCGGATCGGCGGCGACGAGATGGACCAGGACATCGTCGCGTTCGCACGTCGCGAGTACAACCTCTTCCTCGGGGAGCGAACGGCCGAGGACATCAAGATCGCGATCGGGTCGGCCTATCCCGGCGATTGGGACCAGCAGCGGGTCTCGCTCCGCGGCCGCGACCTGCTGACCGGCCTGCCGCGCAGCGTCGAGGTCGGTGCGGACCAGATCCGCGAGGCGATCGAGCCATCGGTCATCCAGATCGTCGACACGATCAAGGACACGATCGAGGAGACGCCGCCCGAGCTCGTCGCCGACATCATGGACCAGGGCATCGTCCTCGCCGGCGGCGGCGCCCTCCTCGCCGGGCTCGACCGCCGCGTGGCCGACGCGACCCAGATGCCGGTCCATGTCGCGGACGATCCGCTGACCTGCGTGGCGCGCGGAACGGGCCTCGTCCTCGAGGAGCTCGACAAGATGGGCCGCGTCCTCGTCGCCGACACGTACGCGCGGCCCCCGCGCTAGAGGTCCCGGGTGGATCTCCGCGTCCCGGTCACGATCCCATCCAGAATGGTCCTGCCATGAGCACGATGTTCGCCACCCGCGCCGCCCGACGACGCGCCGTCGCCTTCACGGCCCTCGTCTCCATCAGCCTGATCCTGATGGCGCTCTCGTCGAGCCCGTTGATCACGGAGTTCCAGAGCGCGGTCGGGTTCGCCCTCCGCCCGGTCGAGGGTGCGATCCACAACGTGGCGGACACCGTGTCCGGGATGGTTTCCGCGGTCGGCGAGATCGGTGCGCTCCACAACGACAACGCCTCACTCCGCCGCGAGAACGATCGGCTGACGGCCGAGAACCTTCGGGCGACCGCCATCGAGCACGAGAACGAGCAGCTCACGGCGCTCCTCCAGCTCCGAAACTCGTTCGCCTACCAGACCGCGGCGGCCGAGGTCATCGCCCGCGAGTCCAGCGAGGCCAGGCGCTCCGTGACGATCTCCAAGGGCAGTGACGCGGGCATCGTTCTGGGCGACGTCGTCATCGCCGAGGGCGGCGCGCTGGTCGGTCGCGTGACCCAGGTCGGCCCGAACTTCTCGATCGTCGTCCTCATCAGCGATCGCAGCTCGACGGTCATCGGCCAGACCGACACGAGCGCCGCCAAGGGCGACGTCGTCGGTCAGCTGGG
This sequence comes from Candidatus Limnocylindrales bacterium, assembly GCA_036264795.1. GTDB lineage: Bacteria > Chloroflexota > Limnocylindria > Limnocylindrales > CSP1-4 > CF-46. The sequence continues at coordinate 5,923 of DATAQF010000191.1, forward strand.
TGGCGCGCTGATCATGCAGAACATCGACTCGACGGAGAAGGTTCAGCCCGGCGAGCAGGTCCTCACCGCCGGGATCCAGCTCAGTGGAGGCGTCCGATCGCCCTATCCCAAGGGCCTGCTCGTCGGCGTCATCACCGACGTGAAGCACGACGCGAACTCGGTCGTGCAGACGGCATACCTGCTTCCGTCGATCGACCTGGACAAGCTGGCCTACGTGCTGGTCGTGCTCGATTACGTCGGCGGCCTCCCGGGGGCGGAGGACACGCCGATCGATTGCACCCAGACCGGTCGTGGCGGGGCGCTTCCCGGAGGCGAGCAGCCCTGCATCCAGCCGAGCGCGTCGCCGAAGCCGAGCGGAAGCCCGAGGGCCAGCTCGAGCCCTCTGCTACCGTGACGAGGTGAAAGGCATCGTGCTCGCGGGCGGCACGGCGACCCGCCTGTACCCGCTCACGATCGTCACGAACAAGCATCTCCTGCCCATCTACGACCGCCCGATGATCTACTACCCGATCGAGACGCTGGCCGGGATGGGGATCCGCGAGGTGATGGTCATCGTCGGCGGCAAGAGCGTCGGCGACGTCGTGGAGCTGCTGGCCGACGGCGAGCACTTCGGGCTCGACCTCACCTATCGCTACCAGCGCGGGGCGCTCGGCATTGCGCACGCGATCGGCCTGGCCCGCGACTTCGTGGGCTCGGACGCCTTCTGCTGCGTTCTCGGCGACAACATCCTGCGCGGCCCCGACCTGGCCCAGATCGCCGGCGAGTTCGAGGCCGGTCCGTGGGGTGCCGGAACCCTTCTCTACCAGGTCCCCGATCCGGAGCGCTTCGGCGTTGCCGAGCTGGCAGCCGACGGCACGATCGTCGGCTTCGAGGAGAAGCCCGCCGAGCCGAAGAGCGACCTGATCCCGATCGGCGTCTATTTCCTTCGGCCGGACGCGTTCGAGGTCATCGATCGGCTCGCCCCCTCCGGACGCGGCGAGTTCGAGATCACCGACGTCCTCAACCATTACATCCCGGACCGGCGCCTCTACAGCCGGGTCTACGATGGCCACTGGACCGACGCCGGAACAGTGCCGTCGCTCATCCGGGCGGCCGAGCTCGCTCGGGACGACGACGATGCCGGACGGCTCGCGCCGCCCGTCGAACGGCCGGTCGGCTAGCGCCCTCGCGTGCCCGACTCGCCGGCCTCGCCCGATTCCGTGGACGTCGACCTCAGCGCTCCCCGCATCTCCCCGGGCGCACGCCTGCTCGTCACCGGCGGTGCCGGCTTCATCGGCTCGTGCTTCGTCCGCGACGTGCTCGCGCGGCGGGACGGCACGCGGATCACGGTCCTCGACAAGCTGACCTACGCGGGCAACCGCTCGAATCTTGCGTCGGTCGAAGCGGACCCTGAGCAGGCTGCCCGGCTGCGGTTCGTCCAGGGCGACATCGCCGAGCCCGGGATCGTCGGTCCGCTCGTTGCCGAGGCCGATGCCGTCGTGAACTTCGCCGCCGAGTCGCACGTGGATCGGAGCATCCTCGACCCGGAGGCCTTCCTTCGGACCGGCGTGATCGGGGTTCACGTGCTGCTCGAAGCGGTCCGCGCCGCATCGGCCGCGGCCGCGCTCATCGGGCGCCCACCGGTCCGCTTCCTGCAGGTTTCGACGGACGAGGTCTACGGCTCCGTGCCGGACGGAAGCTCGCGTGAGTCCGACCGACTCGACCCCCGGTCTCCGTACTCGGCTGCGAAGGCGGCGGGCGAGCTGCTGGTCGGGAGCTATGTCGTGACCCACGGCGTCGACGCGGTGGTGACCCGCGGATCCAACACGTACGGCCCCTTCCACCACCCGGAAAAGCTGATCCCGCTGTTCGTCACGAACGCGATCGACGATCTGCCGCTGCCGATGTACGGGGACGGTCTCCAGCAGCGCGACTGGCTCTTCGTCGCCGACCACGCCGGCGCGATCGACCACGTCCTCCGTCACGGTGCGACCGGTGAGACGTACAACGTGCCGGGCAGCGCCGAGATGACGAACCGCGACGTGATCGCCGCCCTCCTCGATCGCCTGGGAAAGCCGTGGAGCCTCGTCCGGAGCGTTCCCGATCGGCCGGGCCACGACCGGCGCTACGCCCTCGATGGCTCCAGGATCCGGGCCATCGGCTGGCGGAACCGGACGTCGTTCGAGGACGGCCTCGCGGCCACGGTCGACTGGTTCCGGGCCAACGAGGGCTGGTGGCGGGCCGCGAAGTCCGGTGACTGGGACGCCTACTACGAGCGACAGTACGGGTCGCGGCTCGCCGCCGGCCGGGCGATCGGCCGCCATTCGGATCTCGCCGCGCCCGATCCCGGCCGCTGACCATGCGGGTCGCGGTCACCGGCGCATCGGGTCGGCTCGGGCGGGCGTTGATCGCAGCGTTCGAGGACGCACCCTTCGCGGGCCCATTCGGCCCGATCCCGTGGAGCCGGCCGGCGTTCGACCTCGACGCGCCGGAGGCCTTTGCGGCCCTGCTTGATCGTGACCGGCCGGAGGTCGTCGTCCATGCCGCGGCCTGGACCGATGTCGACGGCGCGGCGCGCGACCCGAACCGGGCGATGGCCCGCAACGGGCTGGCGACGGGCCGCCTCGCCGAAGCCTGTGTCCAGCGCGGGATCGACCTCGTCGTCGTCTCGACGAACGAGGTCTTCGACGGCCGGCGGACTGACGGTCATGGCTACCGGGCGGACGACGCGCCGAACCCCATCAACGCCTACGGCGCATCGAAGCTGGCGGGCGAGGAGGCGGCCCGAACCGCGTATCGCACGCATCGCGGCGCGGCCGGGGGAGGGGAGGCGCCTGCGCTGGCGATCGTCCGAACGGCGTGGCTCTATGGGCCACCCGGCAACGATTTTCCGGCCAAGATCCTCGCGGCCGCCGATCGTGCCCGCAACGACGGCGAGGCGCTCCGGCTCGTCGCCGACGAGACGGGCTCACCGACCTATGCCCGCGATCTCGCCGAGGCGATCGTCGAGCTGATCGGGGCGGCCGACGTCGAGGGGACGCATCATGTCGTGAACGGCGGCTCGGCGAGCCGGGCGGATTGGGCGCGCGAGCTCCTGCGGCAGGCCGGCATCACCGTCGCGACCGAGGACGTCCCGGCTGCGACGTGGCCGCGCCCATCGACGCCACCGGCGTGGGCTGTTCTCTCCCCGACCCGGCTGCCCGGCGGGGAACCGCTTCGGGCGTGGCAGGCCGCCCTGGCCGACTACCTCCCGGAGCTGCTCCGCGTCCGCAACCGGGCCGCCGAGGCGGGCCGGCGATGAGCGCGCTCGACCGGGCGCCGTCGCGGCTCGAGGGCGTCCGATACGGCGCGATCGCGAGCCACGGCGACTCGCGCGGGGCGTTCCGCGAGCTGTGGCGCGCATCGAGCTTCTCGGCCCTGTCCGCCGAGGAGACCGGAGCGACGGCCGGCTCCCCGGCGCGGTTCGTCCAGGCGAACCTCTCGACCTCCGCGTCGGGCGTCCTTCGCGGCCTCCATTACCACCGCCGGCAGCTCGACTACTGGGTGGTCGCATCCGGTCGGGCGTTCGTCGCGCTGGTCGACGTTCGGCCCCTCGCGCACGGGACGGGGCCACGGGCGATCGTCGAGACGCGGGAGCTCGTCGCAAACGACTGGGTCGTGATCCCGGTCGGCGTCGCCCATGGGTTTCTTGCCCTCGATCCCCTCGAGCTCGTCTACCTCGTGACCAACGAGTTCGACGGGAGCGACGAGCTCGGTTTCGCCTGGGACGACCCGGAGGTCGGGGTTCCGTGGCCCGTGGTTCCCGCGACGGCCGACAGCCGGCCGATCCTGTCCGATCGCGACCGATCCAACCCGACCCTCGCGGAGCTGGTGGCGACCCTCCGCGGCTGAACCGACGCGGCAACCGCCGGCCGGCGCTCGCCTAGCGCCGGCGAGACCGACGGGATCCCGACCCGCGCACGCAACCGCACCTCTCCTCCCGGTTCCGTACCGCCTCGTGGCCGAAGGGGCCATGGGCCGCGGGACCATCCCGCGATTGGCCTCGAGGCCGGCGACAACGACGCTTCGGATGCACTCATTCCGGCCGTGGGCAGCTCACGCCCGCGGCCCGTCATCCGAACCGGAGATCCATTGCGACATCTCGCAGCCGCCCTCGTCCTCGCCCTCGCCACGGCGCTCGGGGTCTCGAGCCCCGCCGCCGCGGTCCAGATCAG
>DATAQF010000161.1:0-3555 GCA_036264795.1 Candidatus Limnocylindrales bacterium
CGCGATGAACGCGCAGAACGCGGGGTCGACGCCATAGGAGCGGTCGCCGAGCAGAGCTTCACCGGACAGCTTCAGGAGAATCCGCTTGTAGCGGATCGCCTCCTCCGCCGGGCGGGTGCCCGCGGCTGTGGCGCCGGTCGCGGTCGCTCCTGCGGCGTCGGTCACAGCTCCTCCCCGAGCGCGTAGCGGGTGAACCGGCGGACGCGAATGTTCTCACCGATCGTCGCGATCTTGTCGGTGATCAGGTCGCGGACCGAGCGCTCCTCGTCGCGGAAGGGCTGGTCGTACAGGCAGACCTGCGAGAACCACTTGTTCAGCTGGCCCTCGACGATCTGCGGCCGAATCGCCTCGGGCTTCTTCTGGACGGATTCGTCAGCCAGAAGCTCCGCCTTCTTCGCCTCGAGCACGTCGGCCGGAACCGACTCGGCATCGACATACTGCGGGTCCATGCCCGCGACCTGGACCGCGAGGTCGCGAACGAGCTTCTGGAACTCCTCCGTGCGGGCGACGAAGTCGGTCTCGCAGTTGACCTCGATGAGCACGCCGACGCGGCCGCCCGTGTGGATGTAGCTCGAGACGAGCCCCTCACGGGCATCTCGGCCGGCCTTCTTCGCGGCCGCGGCCAGGCCTCGCTCGCGCAGCAGCACGATCGCCCGATCCAGGTCGCCGTCGGCCTCGACGAGCGCGTTCTTGCAGTCCATGAACCCGGCTCCGGTGCGCTCCCGGAGCTCCTTGACCGCATCAGCGGTGATCGTTGCCATGTTGGTGCGTTCTCTCCTGATTCCGTGTGTGCTGCGGGCACGGGCCCGCGGGTCGTGCGGTGCGGGGTGCGACGAGCCTCCGAGGTTGCTTCGATCGGCAGCGGCCGATCGAAGCGCGGTCAGCCGGCGGCCGCGGTCTCTTCCTTTTCGGCGGCCTCGCGCGCGAGCTCGGCCGCGATCTCTTCGGCGGTCGCCTCGGCCGGCGGGACCACCGCCGCGTCGGCGGGGGCCGGTCGAGCGCCGGGCAGGAGCTCCTCGTCCTCGTCGGCGTCCGGCTCGAACGTGAGCGCGGCGCCCCCCGCGAGGGCGGCGACGAGCTCGTCGGACGCGGACTCGTCGTACTCGGGCTCGGCCGCGATCGCGACCTCCGGCTCGGGCTCGACCGCGCGAGCGGCCCGTTCCTGCTGGCCCTCGATCGCGGCCTCGGCGACCAGCTGGGTGAGGAGCCGGATCGAGCGGATCGCGTCGTCGTTCGCCGGGATGATGTGGTCGATCTCGTCCGGGTCGACGTTCGTGTCGCCCGTTCCGATGACGGGAATCTCGAGCTTGTTCGCCTCGGTCACCGCGATTCGCTCGCGATGCGGGTCGATGATGAAGACGGCGCCGGGGACGCGCTTCATCTTCCGCATGCCGCCGACCGTGAGAGCGAGCTTGTTCATCTCGTCGGTGAGCTTGGCGGCTTCCTTCTTGCTCATCCGCTCGAAGTCGCCGGCCTGCTGCCGGGCCTCGAGCTGCTCGAGCAGGGCGATCCGCTTCTTGATCGTCGAGAAGTTCGTCAGCATGCCGCCGAGCCAGCGCTTGTTGACATACGGCTGCCCGGCCCGGATCGCCTCTTGCGCGATCGGCTCCTGGGCCTGCTTCTTCGTCCCGACGAACAGGACGTACTCACCCTTGCTGACCGTCTCCCGGACGAACGCAAGGGACGTGTCGAGGTGCTTGACGGTCTGGGCGAGATCGATGATGTGGATCCCATTGCGCTCGGCGAAGATGAACGGGCGCATCTTGGGATTCCAGCGGCGAGTCTGGTGGCCGAAGTGGACACCGGCTTCGAGCAGCTGCCGCATCGAGACGGACGGCACGGTGGAGGACCTCCTGGTTCGGTTCGTTCCGCCGCGGATCTCATCGCCGGGTTCCGATCCATCGACCGTGGCGGGCGGCCTGAAGACCGTCGCGCCGCGTCTCGGGTTCGGCACCGTCCCGGTCGGAACGATCCGCGTGTGATCTCCGCCCGGGGACGTGAAGCCCCGATGCGGGTTGGTGGTCGGTTCCGGGTCGGTCCCGGGGCCGCGCGGAGTGTAGCACGCGTCCTGTTCAGGGCTGCTCATCGCCACATGCCGATGGTGGCCCCTCCGGCGATCGAGGCCCGCACGCCGATCGAGCCATTGCGGATCCCGCAGCGTGATCGATCCTGAACCAACGAGCTTGGCCACTCGACTGGGACTGCACGCCGACGTCGAAACCGACGCGACTCACGCTCGTTCGTGCGAGAACTGATCGTCCGGGGAGATCACGGCGGCCATCCCCAGGCGCCCCCGGCCAGGCCGCAGGACCAGAACTAGAGCGCCACGTGCCGATGATGGCGGATCCGTTCGCCCGGCTCAACGACGACGAGGTCCACGCGGATCGGAAGTGACGGCAATGGGGCGCCGTTGGGGAGGCCATCGGCGAGCAGCCGGCCGATCGAAGCGCGCAGATGAGCCCGCTTTCGATGGTCGAGGGTCTCCTCGGCGAGGCCGAAGTCGCGGCGGCCGCGCCACCGGACCTCGACGATCACGAGCTCGGGCGGCGGACCCACGTCGATCGCGACGAGGTCGAGCTCACCACGCCCCACCCGAAGCCGCTGTCCGAGGATCGCCCAGCCGCGCTGCATGAGACGAGCGGCGACCAGGTCCTCGGCAGCGTCGCCTGCCGTCTGGGCGGGCGTCCGCGCGGCTGGCGTCTGACCCGTCGTCACCCCGGGGATGCTGGCATGGGGTGCTCACTCCGGGATCAACCCGAGCTCACGCCGGGATCACCGCCGGCGCGCTCCGGCCTCACCCCGGACCAAACGGCCACTTGCCGACGACACCTCGCAGCCGTCACCGTGGACTCCACCGGTGGAATCTCCCGGCCGAACGCCCGAGGACGTCGATGTTCGCAGCGCGACACATGCCCCATCGAACCCTTGCCGTCGTCACGGCCAACGCCGTCGCCGCGGTCGCCCTCGTTGCCGGCCCGATCGACGGCTCCTCGATGACGGCCGCGGCGTTGCCCCTCGCGGGCATCGTCATCGCGGTCGATCCCGGCCACGATGGCGGAAACGCGACCCACGTCGCGCAGATCAACCGGCTCGTCTGGATCGGGAACCGCTGGAAAGCCTGTGACACCGCCGGCACCACGACCCGGACCGGGTTTCCGGAGCACCGCTTCACGTTCGCCGTGGCGCTCCGGGTGAAGGCGCGGCTCGAGGCGCTCGGCGCGACGGTGTATCTGACGAGGACGACCGATACCGGCGTCGGACCGTGTATCAACGCCCGCGGCCGGTTCGGCGCGCTCGTCCATGCTCAGCTCACGGTCAGCATCCACGGCGACGGCGCCGCGACGACGGACCATGGCTTCTTCGTCATGAAGCCCGGTCTCGTACCGGGTTACACGAACGACATCCGGACGCGCTCGGCATCACTCGCGCTCGCGATCCGTGCCGGCCTCGTCGCGAGCGGTGTCCGCGTCGCCAACTACTACGCGACGAAAGGGATCATCAGCCGAACGGACCTCGGCACGTTGAACATGTCGGACGTTCCGACGGTGATGGTCG
>DATAQF010000172.1:0-3314 GCA_036264795.1 Candidatus Limnocylindrales bacterium
AGCCCGACGGGCAGCGGGTGGTCGGATGCCACCCGGCCGGACCCGAACTGACCGCCGACGACCTCGATCGTCGCCGGGTGATCGCGGAGGAACGGCTCGGAGGCGTTGGCCGCGTCGACCGCTGCCCGCAGGTCCGCGGCCGCGTCCGCCGGCGACTGCCCGAGTCGGACCCCGTAGCGACCATGGGCGACGACCTGGTCGAGGACCGTCGACGCCCACTCCCCGCCCGACACGATCCCGACGATCGTCGGGTATGGCAGCCCGAGCGCGGTCATCAGCGGATCGGTTTCCGCCGCGTTGCGTGCCATCTCATCTGCATCCAGCACCCGCAACACCGTGTAGAGGTTGTCGAGCGCGGAAACACCCTCGCGGCGCTGCGAGGCGTGGGCGGCCCGGCCGGGCACGGTCAGCCGAAAGGTGATCGCTCCGGCATGGGCGACGACGATCTGGAGATTCGACGGCTCCGTGATGATCGCCATGTCGCCGGTCACCCCCGCCCGGATCGCGGCAAGGGTCCCCTGCCCGCCGTCCTCCTCGCCGGGAACGAAGGCCACGACCAGCTCGCCCTCGAGCCGCTCCGCGGCGCCGCTGGCGACGATCGCCCGGACGGCGCCGAGGATCGCGGCGACGCCGCCCTTCATGTCGCACGCGCCGCGGCCGAACAGATTGCCGTCGCGAACGTCGGCCGTCCATGGACCGGTCGTCCAGGTGGCGAGATCGCCGGGCGGCACGACGTCGAGATGGCCCGACAGGACCAGCCGGCGTCCGCCGGGCCGCCCGAGCCGGCCGATGACGAGCGGGAGAGTCGAGCGAACGGTCTCCTCGCCCGGCCAGGCCGGGTCCGCTCGAATCGCGATCGGATCCGGCGACGGAGTCTCGACGATCATCCCTGCGGCTCGGAGGCGAACGGCCGCGTCGTCCGCGACCGCTCCCTCGTGGCCGGTGACGCTCGGGATGCGGACGAGCTCCACGAGGTCGGCGACAAGGGCTTCGCGATCGATCGGCAACGCCGTGGGAGCGCTCATCCGCGGAGGATCGGCCGGGTGAGACAGGTGACGCCGCCCGAGCCGTTCTCGCCCACCTCCCGGAGCGGGATCGCGTGGACCTCGACGCCCGCCGATTCGAGGCGACGTCGCGTGACGGGGTTGCCCTCGGCGACGATGACCACCCCCGGCCGAACGGCCAGAACGTTGCAGCCCAGGGTCGGGTACTCCCCTTCCGGAACCTCGACGAGGCGAATTCCGAGGTCACGGAGCCAGTCCCACAGCCCCGCCGGCAGCAGCGGCAGGAAGACGACCGCGAGATCGTCGCTGACGGGCGAGATCACGGACATCAGGTGGACGAGCTCGGCCGGTCCCCTCCAGTACGGCACGTCCACGATCCGGACGTCGCCGCCGACGATGGCGCCGAGCTGGTGCGCGCCCGCGTCGTTCGTCCGGAGCGTCCGCCCGATGACCAGCAACCCGTCGCGGAGCCACACGGTGTCGCCTGCCTCGACCGTCCCGGGGGCCTCGATTCGGCCGGCCGTCGGGACCCCGTGGTCGTTCAGCCACCGCTCGAGGATCTCGGGCTCGCCGGCCCGGTTCGGCTTCCCGGGGCGGAGGGGGATCGCCCCGGCGTCCGTGACGAGCAGCGGGTCGAAGACGTAGACCAGGTCGGGGTCGCCGGGCGGATCATCGTCGAGGACGTGGACCCGGGCACCGAGCCCGTCGAGGGCGGCGACGAGGCCGTCGTGCTCGCGCTGCGCGGCGTCGAGATCGACCGGGCGCAGGAACCCGTAGGCCGGATCGTCGAACGCCCGACCGAAGGCCGGACCCGGGCGCTTCAGCAGCACCTCGCGAAGGACCGCCGTCGAGCTATGGACGCCGAACCGGCGCTCGGTGATCGCCATCGCCGCAGGATACGACGGCGGGCCGTGGTTCCCGGGACTGGTCGCGAGGTCTACGCTTGGAAACGATGAGCACGAACGCCGTGGTGTTCGGAACGCAGCGGATCGTCGGCCGCCTCGATCTCGCCGGCGGTCGTCCGCGCCTCGTCGACGCGCCGGCGAGCACGCACGCGGCTCGCGCGGCTGGCCAGGCTGGCGCCGGCGCCCTGGGGGCGATCGTGGAGATCGTCGGCCGGTCAGGACCGGGAGACGCCGTCGCGGAGCCGGTCTCCGAGCGACTCGCCGCGGCCGCGGACCGCTGGCGCCAGCTGACGTTCTACCTGTTCGACCCCGATTCCTGGCGCTGAACCGGCCCGAAGCGCGCGGGGCTGAGCTCGCTCGGTAGCGTCTCTGCCTCGCTGGGACCGAGGATGAGGTCCGCGATGAGCCGAGCCGAGCCGGGTCCCGTCGAGATTCCCCACGGCCCGTGACCCGCCGCGACGAAGAGGCCGGCAATCCCCGCAATCGCACCGAGGATGGGCCGGCCGTCGAGACTGACGGGTCGGGCACAGTGGCGCAGCCCGACGAGCGGCGCATCCGCGACCGCGGGGACGTATGCCGCGCCGACCCGGCGGAGCGCGGGCAGCCACATCCCGGGCTCGGGCTCGCGGGCGAGAAAGGTCGAACCGAGCGCGCTCGAACCCGCGGCCGGAACCAGGCTGAAGTCGACGTCGGCATCCACGGGTTCGGCGGGCTTGCTCGGGTCTGGCGCCTCCGGTGTGGCCGATGAACCTGGCTCGATCTCGATCGCGGCGGCCTCCAGGGCGTGCGACGGCGCGGCGGCGAGGGCGAGGCTCGCCACGACGCCCCAGATCGACCGGATCGGCCGCCACGAGCCGCGGGGATCGACGACCTCCGGCGTCCACGGTCCCGTCGCGACGAGGACCGCTCCCGCAGGCTCGATGCGGTCGCCGACGTGAACCCCGACGGCTCGCCCGCTCACCAGTGCCGGCCGCGCGTGGGCGATGTGCGTCTCAACCCCGCGCCGCGCCGCTGCTGCGGCAAACGCCTGCGTCGCGGCAGCCGGTTCGACTGGGAAGCCGATCTCGAGCCGGCACGCGACCAGCTCCCGCGCCAGCGCCGGCTCGAGACGCGCGAGCTCGGCCTCTGCCACGACTTCCGGTCGAGTGGCCGGCCAGGCGGCCGACCATGCGGCCGCTTCGAGCCGCGCCGTCTCCGGCTCTCGCCCGAGATACAGCAGTCCCACGGGCCGATCCGGCAGCGAGAACGCCGGGTCTTCGGCGGCCAGGGCCCGGTATTCCACGAGGGAGGCCAGATACAGCCGAGCCAAAACGGCATCGAAGGGGTGCTGGAGGATCCCCGAGTTGCGGCCCGACGCTCCGGCGGCGATCGCCGTCCGCTCGTACAGCCGCACCCGGGCGCCGGC
>DATAQF010000291.1:0-9665 GCA_036264795.1 Candidatus Limnocylindrales bacterium
GCCTCCAACGGCGATGACGACCACGGACGAATCGCCGGCCCGTGAAATGAAGCGGCGAAGGGCCTCGCCACCCCGTTCGACCGACGCGCTGCCCGGATTGGGCTCGACACCATCGAAGACCTCGACGCGGAGGCCGGCCGCAGAGAGCAGGTCGACCACCCGACCCGCGACCCCGGAGCCGACGACACCCGGGTCGGTCACGACGAAGGCGGCCCGAGCCCCCAGCGCGCGGACGATCTCCGGGACCTCGGCAATCACTCCGGCGCCGAACCGGGCCCGGTCCCGGACCCCGATCTCGAGGCGGCGGTTGGCGTAGCCCTCCGTCATCAGCGGACCTCGAGCACGCGGTCGACGGTCGTGTCGCGCCGGACCGTCAGCCAGCGCCGACAGCCGGCGGCATGGAACCAGCGCTCGGTCGTCACCCCGGCCGGGTTGTCGAAGATCCAGACCTCGTCGAAATCGCGTTCGTCCTCGTCCGCGATCGAGGGGTTGCTCGGGCGCCGCTCCCCGCCGAACACGAATTCGTCGAGCGGGCGGCGACCGCAGCGGGGACACTCGAGCTCGTGCATCGTCCCTCCGCCTAGCGCGTGCCGGCCGACGCCTGGTCGGCGAGGACGTGGTCGCGTCGGAAGCGCTCGAGCCCGAACGGGGCGATGAGGTCCGGAGTTCGACCCGTCGCGATCCGCTCCGCGAGCGCCTCGCCGCCGGCCGGGATCGCCTTGAAGCCCCACGTGCCCCAGCCCGTCGTGATCAGGAAGCCGTCGACGCCGGTGTCGCCCATGATCGGGCTGAAATCGGCGGAGATATCGCAGAGCCCCGCCCAGGTCCGGAGGATCCGCATCGACCGCAGGAACGGGAGGAGCATCGTGACCTTGTGGGCGTAGCTCCGAAGCGCGTCGAACGACGAGATGCGCGAGAACGAGGGCTGGCTGTCGAACTCCGCCCCGATCAGCATCTGGCCGCGCTCGGTCTGCGACACGTAGCAGGCGAGCTCGGTCGATGCGACGATCTTGTCGAGCCCCTGCTCGAAGTCGTTGGTCACGAAGGCGTGGAGGGGGTGGGTCCGGACGGGCAGCCGAACGCCGGCCATGTCGGCGAGCTGCGTGACGCGACCGCCGACGGCACCGAGCACCACGCCTCCGTGGATGTCGCCGGCCGCGGTCCGAACGCCGACCACGCGATCGCCGTCGCGGAGGAGCGCCGTCACCGGTCGATGGCTGATCAGGTGGACGCCGCGGCCGCTCGCGCCGGACGCGTACGCCCACGCGACCCGATCATGGCGGGCCGTGGCCGCCTCGACGTGATGCGATGCGCCGAGCACCGGGTATCGCCCGCCACCGGCCAGGTCGATCTGGGGCACGAGCTCGAGGACGTCCTCCGGCGACAGCATCTCGGTTCGGACGCCCATCGCCTGGTTCATCAGACAGCGACCGCGCTCCGTCCGGAGGCCCATCTCCGTGTGGGCGAGCCAGACGTGGCCCTTGCGGCGATGGAAGATCGGCGCGCCGGTCTCCGCCTCGAGGCCCTCGTACAGCTTCATCGAGTGGTCGTAGAACCGGATGGCCTCCGGGACCGCGTAGTTCGCCCGGATGATCGTCGTGTTCCGGCCGGTGTTGCCGGACGCGATGTAGTCGGCCTCGACCACCGCGACATTCGTGATTCCGTGGCGCGTGGCGAGGTAATACGCCGTCGCGAGGCCGTGCCCGCCGCCCCCGATGATCAGGACGTCATAGGAGGAGCGCGGCTCGTGCCAGACGATCGGCTGGAGGGACGCGGTCTGCTCGCTCATCCGAGACGGTCCACGAGCTCATCGGCGTAGGCGGCGTTGGTGACGAGGAGCGGCGCCGGGCCGAGCCGGAGCTTTGCCGGGACTCCGGCAACCTTTCCCTGGGCGAGCGCACCCGCATCCGTCGGGAGCGGCCAGTCGACGTGGGCGATGAGCCGCGCGAGATCGTCCGGCGCCAGTCGAGCCCCGACAAAGCCCGTCTCGTGCTCGACGATCGCGTCTTCGTCATCGATGTCGACGGTGACCGCATCGATTGCGAGCATCTCGTCCGGGGCGAATCGCAGGAGGATCGGGGAACCGGTCCATCGCGCGCGATCGAGCGCGTCCGGCGTGGCGACGACCCGCAGACCGCGGAGCGGCTCAAGCGCGAGCACGGAGACCCTCGGGATCGTAGAAGGGCGTCGCGGTCACGCGCGCCTCGCGGCCGTCGATCTCGACGACGTCGGCGAACGGCCGCCGTCGCTGCCAGCCGAGCATCAGCGCCTTCCGGAGGAGCGGTGACGTCCACGATCCGGTCACGTTGCCGATGATCTCGCCCGACTCGACAGACCGGATCGGGGCGCCCTCGACCGGCGCCTCCCCGTCCATCGCAAACCCGAACCAGCGCCGGTCGTCCTCGAGCTTCGCCGTCCGCTCGAGCGCCGCCCGGCCGATGAACGCGGGCTTCTCCATCCGGACCGCCCAGTCCATGCCGAGCCGCCGGGGAGTGGTGTCGAGCTCGGTGTCCATCCCGACGATCACGTGGCCCTTCTCGAGCCGGAGCCCGAACAGCGCCTGGAGCCCGTGCGGCCAGATGCCGAGGTCGTCGCCGGCGGTCATCAGCGCGCGCCACAGCTCGACCGAGCCGTCGACCGGGTGATGCAGCTCGAACGCCGCCTCACCCGTGAACGACAGCCGCATGACGTGACACGGAACGCCGGCGATCTCCGCATGAACGTGGCCGAGGAAGCGGGGCGCGTCCGGCAGACCCAGTCGGGCGAGCAGCGTCGTGGCGCGCGGGCCCGTGACGTTGATCGCGGCGAGCGACATCGTCTGGTCCATCACGTGGACGCGGAGGCCCCACGTGTCGACCCAGTCGCGAACCCACATCTCGGCGTTCGCCGCCCCGCCGGACGTGAACGACAGCACGAACCGGGTTTCGGACATCCGGAGGATCATCCCGTCGTCCATGACGTGGCCGCGCTCGTTGAGCAGCAGCGCGTATCGCGATCGACCGGGCTTGATGTCCGCGACGTTGCACGGATAGATCCGCTCGAGCGCTTCGACCACGTCCGGGCCGGAGACGACGAGCTTGCCGAGCGTCGACACGTCGCCGATCGAGACGGCCTGGCGGACGGCCCAGTACTCGGCAAGGGGATTGCCGTAGTGCCATGGCCGCCACCAGCCGCCGAATCGGTCCATCTGCGCACCGAGGGCGAGGTGCTCGTCATGGAGTGGCGTCCGGCGGAACGCGTCGATCGTCGTGTCCGCCGCGGCCTCGGCGAGGGTGATCTGGCGGGCGGCGGGTCGGGCCGTGAACGGATCCGGCGCCGGGCCCCCGGTTCGGGCGGCGATCCACGATCGGACATGCGGCAGGCACGCACCGCCCTGGCACGGCCCGAGGCCGGCCCAGCTCGCCCGCTTCAGGAGCTCGAGCTCCGTGTAACCGCGGTCCCACGCGACCCCGAGGTCGTCGACCGTCGTGCCCATGCAGGGGCAGACGACGCCCGAGGTGGGCGGCGGGGGTAGCGCGTGCTCCGCCGCGGCCGAGCCAGCCGCCCGGATCGCCCCGTCCGCTCCGTCGCCGGCCATCCGCGCCAGCAGGTCCCGGGGCGCACGCCCGAGGTCGACGACGGCCGTCTCGCAGGCGGTCGCGGTCTCGCTGCCATCGTCACCACGCGTGATGACGGCGGCGACACGACCGTTGCCGTCGCCCTCGAACCGGACGAGATCCCAGCCGACGACGACCGTCCGCCCGAGATCCACGCCCGCGGCCGCGAGACGTTCGGCGGCTCGCGCCGTCACGATCCCGGCGAGACCGCTGCCCGGGCAGACCGGCTGGATGTCGGCCGAGCCGGTGGCGACGACGACCTCGTCGGCGCGGAGGTGGAGCATGGCCTCGGGCCCGCGGGCGACGACGGCAGGCCCCGGATACACGCCGACAACCTCGAACCCGTCACTCGCGTCGAGGACGAGCGGCTCCTGACCGCCGGCTTCGGCAACATCCGCGGCCGCGCGGCCGCCGGCTCCGCCGCCGATGACGGCGACGGCCACCTCCCCGCGACGCACGGCGATCTCCGCCTCGGGATCGATGGCGGCCGGGAGGTGCGGCTTGCCGGCGCTCGGGTGTCGTCGGACCGCGAGACCCGCTTGTGCGGGAAGCTGGCAGCTCCGGACGTAGGCGACGCCGTCCACCTCGACGAGGCAGTTGCCGCAGTCGCCGGCCAGGCAGAGAGTACCGCCGGCGCTCGGCCAGCCGCCCCCGCGAACGACCGCGACGGCGACCGAATCGCCCGCCTCGAACGGCATCGGGCTCCCGTCGACGAGGAGCGCCTCGCTCACGACGCCGGACGGTGGCGGCGAGGGGCGACGGTCCGCCGGCACCTCGTCGGGAGCCGGCCGCGGCGGAAGGGGAGCGTCAAGCGCGCATCCTCAACCCCTCGGGGTCGACGAGCGGTCGCTCCTGGAGGCGGGCCGGACGTCGCCGGCCGATGATCTCGATCTCGAATCCTTGGCCGCCGGGCCCCTCCGAGGTGGCGAGCTCCGTCGGGACATAGCCGAGGGCGATCGATGCCTTCGCGGAGTGGCCGAAGCCGCCGGACGTGACCCAGCCGACGACCTTGCCGTCGTGCCAGATCGGCTCGTCGCCGATCACGTCGGCGGGATCGTCCGGCTCGGGCTCGACGACCAGGGTCACGAGGCGGCGCTTCGGGCCCCCGGCCGCGACCTCCGCCTCGTGGGCCGCGCGCCCGATGAACTCATGGTCGAGCTTGATGTATCGCCCGATCCCGCCCTCGAGGGGCGTGTAGATCGGCCGGTATTCGCGGAACCAGGTCCCGTAGCTCTTCTCGAGCCGCAGCGACATCAGCGCGCGGAAGCCGAACGGCCGGATCCCGAGCTCGCCGCCGGCGGCCATCAGCCGGTCGTAGAGCGCGAGCTGGTATTCGGGAGCGACCCACAGCTCGTAGCCCTGCTCCCCGCTGTACGAGATCCGACCGACGAGCGCCGGGATCATCCCGAGATCGACGCGCCGGAAGTCCATGAACCTGAACGCCGGCGTCGACAGATCGAGATCCGTCACCTTCGCCAGCGTCTCGCGAGCCCGAGGGCCCGCGATTGACAACCCGACGAGCGACAGACCGAGGACCTCGAACGTGACCGAGCCGTCCGTCGGCAGGTGGTGGCGGAACCACCGCGAGTGGTGCGTCTCGGCTGCGAGTGACCCGAACAGGTACCACTCGTCGGCCTCGGTCGGTCGGGCGACGGTGAACTCGCCGACGATCCGGCCGGCATCGTTGAGCATCGCCGTCAGGGTGATCCGCCCGGCGGCGGGCATCCTCGCCGTCAGGAGTGACGACAGCCAGGCCTCGCCGCCGGAACCCGTGACCCGGTACTTCGCGTAGTTCGAGATCTCGGTGATCCCGACCCGCTCGCGGACGGCTTCGACCTCGCCAGCGACGCACGCCCATGCGTTCGAGCGACGGAACGTGACTTCCTCCATCGGCTCCTTGCCGGCCTCCTGGAACCAGAGGGCGTGCTCGAGCCCGAATGCGGCGCCCCAGACCGCGTTCGCCGCGGTGAAGCGGTCGTGGATCGGCGTCGTCAGGAGCGGTCGGGCCGCGGGCAGCTCCTCGTTCGGGAACGTGATCCGGAACCGGCGACGGTAATTCTCCTGGACCTTCGCGTTGGTGTAGGCGAGGGTCGCGTAGTCGCCATAGCGAGCCACGTCCATCGCCCAGACATCCATTCCGGAATCGCCGGCATCGCCCGCCGTCATCCAGCTCGCGAGCGCCAACCCGACGCCGCCACCCTGCGACAGGCCGGCCATGACGCCGCACGCGACCCAGTAGCCGCGCAGCCCGCGGACCGGCCCGACGAGGGGGTTGCCGTCGGGCGAGAACGTGAATGGGCCGTTGACGACCTTCTTGATGCCGGTCGTTGCCATCGCCGGGTAGTGCTTGAAGGCGACGTTCAGCTCGGGCGTGATCCGGTCCAGGTCGGGCTTCAGCAGCTGCGCCCCGAAGTCCCAGGGCGTCTCCTTCGGGCTCCACGGCACCGCCGCCTGCTCGTAGGTCCCGAGGAGCATCCCGCCGCCTTCCTGGCGGATGTAGATCTCGCCCGCGAAGTCGAGCGCCATCGGCATCTCTCGGCCGGTCTTCGCGACCTGAGCGGCCACCTCCGGCATGTCGACCGTCAGCAGGTACATGTGCTCCATCGCGAGGACGGGCAGCTCGATGCCGACCATCCGGCCGACCTCGCGGGCCCACAGGCCGCCGGCGTTGACGACGTGCTCGGCGTGGATCGCGTCACCGCTCTCGAGACGGACGGTCCACGTCCCGTCGGGTCGCTGCTCCAGGCCGACGACGGGCTGGTGCTGGTGAACCTCGGCGCCGGCCATCTGGGCGCATTTGACGTAGGCGCGGGTGACGCCGCTCGGATCGACGTGCCCTTCGACCGGGTCGTACAGCGCCCCGACGAAGTACTGCGGGTCGAGGAGCGGGAAGACGTCCTGCGCTTCCTTCGGCGTGATGAGCTCCAGATCCATCCCGAGGTAGCGGCCGCGCGCCTGCGCCATCCGGAGCCAGTCCATCCGGACCTCGGTGTCGGCAAGCATCAGGCCGCCCGGCAGGTGGATCGAGCAGTTCTGGCCGCTGACCCGCTCGATCTCCTCGTACAGCTGGATCGTGTACTGCTGGAGCTTCGAGACGTTGGGGTCGCCGTTGAGGGTGTGCATGCCGCCGGCCGCGTGCCAGGTCGAGCCGGCCGTCAGCTCGCGTCGCTCGAGGAGCATCACGTCGGTCCAACCCGCCTTCGTGAGGTGGTACAGGACGCTGGCGCCGACGACGCCTCCACCGATGACGACAACCTGGGCAGACGACTTCACGCGACCCTCCTCGGAATCCGACGGGCGAAGCCTAGCGCCCACCAGACCTCGCCGCCGCGCGACGAGTCGCGGTCCAGGGATCCGCGATGATTCCGGCACTCCCCATTCGTCAACACGACGACACGACAGGAGAACGGCATGTCACTCGCCCGCGTTCAATTCTTCTCCGTCTCGCTCGACGGGTTCGGCACCGGCGAAGGCCTGAGCCTGGAGGCGCCGTTCGGTCACGCCGGCGAACGCCTGCATGAATGGATGTTCGCGACTCGGTGGTGGCATGAGCTGGTGGGCGATGTCGGCGGCAGCCGCGGCATCGACGACGCGTTTCTGCGGCTCCACGCGCCGGGGGTGGGCGCCGAGATCATGGGCGCCGGGAAGTTCGGTCCGCCCGGGTGGCACGACGACCCGGAATGGAGGGGCTGGTGGGGCTCAAATCCGCCGTTCCACACACCGGTCTACGTCCTGACGCATCACCGGCGATCATCGATCGAGATGGAGGGCGGCACGACGTTCAACTTCGTCGACGCCTCGCCTGCGGAGGCGCTCGAGATGGCGCGCGAGGCTGCCGGCGGCCTGGACGTCCGGATCGGCGGCGGCCCATCCACGATCCGCGAGTTCCTTGCTCCACGACTCATCGACCACATGCACATCGCGATCGTGCCGATCCTCCTGGGCCGGGGCGTGCGACTCTGGGATGGATCGGAAGGTCTCGAGCAGGACTACGAGATCGAGGCCACGACCTCGCCCAGCGGCGTGACCCACGTGACGTTCACGCGCAAGGCTGGCTGAGCCCGAAGGGCATCAGGCTCAGCCAATCGATGGCTCAGAAGTCCGTCGGGACGCCACCTTCGGCTTTGCGCCGCTCGACGAAGGCGGCGAGCTCGTCGCGCCGGGCCTCGTCCAGTGCCGGGGGCTCGTAGGCCTTCAGGAGCTCCTTCCAGATCGAATTGGCCTTGCCGGGCGCCTGCGGCGATCCGGCCTCCTCCCACGACTCGTAGTTCCGCCAGTCCGACAGCATGGGCTTGTGGAACGCGGTCCGGAACCGGCTCTGGGTGTGCTGCGCCCCGAAGAAGTGCCCGCCCGGTCCGACCTCCTGCATCGCCGAGAAGGCGAGCGTGTCGTCGTCGACGACGACCGGATCGAGGAACGCCTCGACCATCCCGAGCAGCTCGGCGTCCAGGATCACCTTCTCGTAGCCGGCGTGCAGCCCGCCTTCCATCCAGCCGGCGCCGTGCATCATCAGGTTGACCCCGCCCATCACGGCGCCCCACAGCGAGAACACCGACTCGTAGGCAGCCTGGGCGTCGACCGAGTTCGCCGCCGACACGTTCGACGATCGGTACGGCACACCGTACCGACGAGCCAGCTGCCCGCCGACCATCGCGGTCCGCATGTACTCGGGTGTCCCGAACGCCGGCGCGCCCGACTGCATGTCGACGTTCGATGTGAAGCCGCCGTAGACGACCGGCGCCCCCGCCCGAACCACCTGCGTGAGCGTCATCCCCGCGAGCGCCTCGGCATTCTGCTCGGCCAGCGCGCCCGCGAGCGTCACCGGAGCCATCGCGCCGGCGAGCGTGAACGGGGTCATGACGATCACCTGGTTGCGCGCCGACATCTCCAGGATTCCGTGGAGCATCGGGGTGTCGAGCCGGAGTGGCGACGACGAGTTGATGACGGTGAACAACGACGGCTCGCGGTCGAGAGTGTCGTCGTCGAGGCCGCGGGCGATCCGGGCCATCTCGATCGCGTCCGTGATTCGTTGGCGACCCAGCGAGTAGGCATGGATCGGCTTGTCGGCGAGCGTCAGCAGATCCCAGAGCGCGTCGAGGTGGCGGATCGAGGCGTGGATGTCAATCGGCTCGACGGGGTAGCCCGCAAAGAAATGGACCGGGTTGAGCATCTGGCAGAGCCGGATGAGGTTCTGGTAGTCGGCGCGATTGCCGACCCGGCGGCCGTTGTCGAGGTCCGCCACGTTCGGCGCGCTCGCGACGGAGCCGAATGCCATCCAGTCGCCGCCGATCTCGAGATCGTGCTCGGGATTGGTCGCGTGGAGCCTGAACGACGACGGCGCCGTCCGGATCTTCTCGAGGACCATGTCCCGATCGAACCGAACGCGTTGCGTGCCGGCCTCGACGGTGGCGCCCGCTCCAACGAGGAGGTCCCGCGCCTCCTCGTCGAGGAAGTCGATCCCGATCTCCTCGAGGATGCGGAGCGACGCGAGGTGGATCGACTCCAGCTCATCGGCGGAGACGACTTCGGTCGGCTGGTAGCGCATCCGGGGCTGGGCCCACGGCCGTTGCTGCGGCAGCCGGCTGCGCTCGCCGGTCGCCCGTCCACCGCGCCGCCGCGGGGTGACCTCGCCGGTGGGTGTCTCCGCCGGGGTCCCACCGTCGAGGGCCGCCGCCATCAGCTCGTCGTCCGTCATGCGCGTCCCGAGCCTGACACTCGAGCGCGACGTGCGCGCGCCGTCCGCGTTCGGACACGGCTCCAGGCTTGCCCGAGCTCAACGGGCCGTCCGGCGCCACCGCCGACGATCACCGAGTGCAACACCTGCTGGCCTGGCACGGCACCTGCCCGAGCGAGCCCCGCGGAATGTTCAATCACCGGACAGGTCCAGCCACGTCGTCTTCAGCTGCGTGTAGCCCTCGAGGGCGGCGAGCCCCTTGTCGCGCCCGAACCCGGACTGCTTGAACCCACCGAACGGCACGGTGATGTCCGAGGAGTCGAACGTATTGACCCACACCGTCCCCGCCCGAAGGCGCCGGGCCAGGCGATGCGCCCGCTTCACGTCGCGGGTCC
>DATAQF010000299.1:0-9940 GCA_036264795.1 Candidatus Limnocylindrales bacterium
ACTGCTCGTACATCGAGGGCAGCTTCCGGCGAACGTGTTCCGCGGGCAGGTAGCTGATGTCGAGGAAGACCCCTCCATGCGGCGACCCCCGACCCTCGCGGACCTCCGTGTAGATCGCCCGCGCGACGTTGTCCCGGGTCGAGAGCTCGGGTGGCCGCCGCGCGTCGGTCGGCCGCCCGGCACTCTGCGCCTCGACCCACTGGGTCGCCTCCTCGTCGGTCGCGGCGTACTCGTGGCGGCGGTCCTCCGGCAGGTACGTCCACATGAAGCGTTCGCCCAGACTGTTGCGGAGGATCCCGCCCTCGCCGCGAACGGCCTCGGTGACGAGCAGGCCGCGGACGCCGGGGGGCCAGACCATCCCCGTCGGGTGGAACTGGACGAACTCCATGTCGATGAGCTCGGCGCCCGCGAGGTAGGCCAGGGCGTGGCCGTCACCGGAGTACTCCCACGAGTTCGACGTGACCTGGAACGCCCGGCCCACGCCGCCGGTCGCGAGGACGATCGCCTTGGCCGGGAAGACGACCGGAGCCCCGGTCGTTCGCCAGTACCCGAACGCACCCTTCACGCGGTCCGGCCGTGACAGGAGATGCGTGATCGTGCACTCCATGTAGACCTTGATCCCGGCGGCGACGGCACGATCCTGGAGCGTGCGGATCATCTCGAGGCCGGTCCGATCCCCCACGTGGGCGAGCCGGGCGAAGGAATGCCCGCCGAACGGCCGCTGAAGGATCCGTCCGTCACGCGTGCGATCGAAGACGGCGCCCCATCCCTCCAGCTCACGGACGCGCGCAGGCGCCTCCTGGGCGTGGAGCTCGGCCATCCGCGGGTTGTTCAGCAGCTTGCCGCCGACCATCGTGTCGCGGAAATGGATCTGCCAGCTGTCCCGCTCGTCGACGTGGCCCATCGCCGCGGCAACGCCGCCCTCGGCCATGACCGTGTGGGCCTTGCCGAGGAGCGACTTGCAGACCAGCCCGACCGACGCCCCGCCCGCGGCCGCCTCGATCGCGGCGCGAAGGCCTGCCCCGCCGGCGCCGATCACGAGGACGTCGTGCGGATATCGCTCCGGCTCGTCGGTCACAGGCGGATGGCCAGGTCTTTGATGATCCCGAGGGCGAGCAACCGGATGTAGACGTCGGTCAGGGTCACCGAGATCAGGCTCGCCCATGCCCACGACATGTGGTGCCGATTCATCGACGTGAGCCGCTGCCAGAGCGTGTAGCGGACCTGCTGGCGCCGCGTGCACGAGAAGCAGTCGAGCCGTCCGCCGACGAGATGGCGCAGCGAATGACACGACAGCGAATAGCCGGTCAACAGCAGGACGTTGACGAGCATGATCGCCCCGCCAAGGCCGAATCGCAGTCTTCCATCGGGGGCGGCCGCCGGGATGATGTCCTGCCAGAGGAAGAAGAGCGGAACGAAGGCGAGGTACAGGAAATAGCGGTGGAGGTTCTGGAGGATGAACGGGAAGGCGGTCTCCATCCGGTAGCGACGATGGACCGTCGGCTCACCGACCGCGCATCCGGGCGGGTCGGCGAAGTAGAAGCGGTAGTACGCCTTGCGGTAGTAGTAGCAGGTGGCCCTGAATCCGAGCGGGATCCAGAGGATGAGGAGGCCGGGGCTGATCCACGTCGGCAGCCAGTCCGGTCGGACGAGCGGCGAGAACAGCGGCGAGAGGTAACCGTCGATCTCGTACGGCGTGTTGAACAGCGGGGTCAGGAGGATGCCGCTGATGAAGAGGTAGCCCGCGCAGATCGTGAAGACGACGCCCTGGACCGTCGGCGCGAGCCACCAGGTGTCGCGTCGCCGCGTCCGGGCAAATCCCTGGGGCGCGGTGCCGGCCGGCTTGAGCGGCGTGTTGACGACGGGCGGCGACGTCGACGTCATGCGGAGACGAGCGGCAGGTCGGCGAGGCGGGCGATGATCGCGTCGGCGAAGTCGCTGGTGCCGGCCTCCCCGCCGAGATCGTGGGTCGTGCGGCGGCCGTCCGCGATGACCTCACGGAGCGCCGACTCGACGCGCTCGGCCGCGGGCTGCTCGCCCAGGTGTCGCAGCATCAGGACGCCGCTGAGGATCAGGGCCGTCGGGTTGGCCCGGTTCTGGCCGGCGTACTTCGGGGCGGAGCCGTGGACCGGCTCGAACACGGCCGCCTCGGTCCCGATGTTCGCGCCCGGCGCGACCCCGAGCCCGCCGACGAGCCCGGCACACAGATCGCTCACGATGTCGCCGTAGAGGTTCGGGAGGACGAGGACGTCGTAGAGGTCGGGTTTCTGGACGAGCTGCATGCACATGTTGTCGACGATGCGGTCCTCGAACTCGATCCGACCCTCATAGTCGGCAGCGACCGTCCGGCAGCTCTCGAGGAACAGGCCGTCCGAGAGCTTCATGATGTTCGCCTTGTGGACGGCCGTGACCTTGCGACGGCCGTTCGTCACCGCGTATTCGAAGGCAAACCGAGCGATCCGCTCCGACGCCGAGCGAGTGATGATCTTGATGCTCTCGGCGGCGTCGGGCCCGACCATGTGCTCGATTCCGGCGTAGAGGTCCTCGGTGTTCTCCCGGACGATGACGAGATCGACGTCCTCGTAGCGGGTCTCCAGCCCCTTGATCGAGCGGGCGGGCCGAAGGTTCGCGTAGAGGCCGAGAACCTGGCGGAGCGTGACGTTCGCGCTCCGGAACCCACCGCCCACGGGCGTCGTGATCGGACCCTTGAGCGCCACCCGATTCCGGCGGATCGAATCGAGGACGGCGTCCGGGAGCGGGGTCCCGTGCTCGGCGATCATCGCCTCGCCGGCCTCCTGATACTCCCATTCGAACGCGACGCCGGACGCCTCCAGGACGCGACGAGTCGCCTCCGCCAGCTCCGGACCGATGCCGTCGCCGGGGATCAGGGTCACACGGTGGGCCATGGGCCCGATTGTAGCGAGGCGCCGAGCGGGGCGGCGGCCGGCCCTCCCGCGCGGCCGTCCGCGGTACGATGCGGCGCCCACGCTGTCGCACCTCACCGGAGTCGATCCAGCCCGTGAAGATCCAGGAAGCCGACGCCAAGTCGCTGCTCGCCGCGCAGGGACTGCCGGTCCCGCCGTGGGCCGTCGCTCACACCGCAGCCGAGGCGCGCCAGGCCGCCGAGCGGTTCTTTGCCGAGGGCGCGCACCAGGTCGTCGTCAAGGCCCAGGTCCTCGTCGGCGGTCGGGGCAAGGCAGGCGGCGTGAAGCTCGCCGGATTCCCGGAGCAGGCCGAGCTCGTCGCCCAGGCGATCCTCGATCTCGAGATCAAGGGCATTCCCGTCCGCAAGGTGCTCGTCGGGCCGGCGGCGGACATCGCGAAGGAGTACTACCTCTCGGCCGTCCTCGACCGGGCCAGCCGGCACGTCATCCTCATGGGCTCGGCCGAGGGCGGCGTCGAGATCGAGCAGGTTGCCGCGGAGCGGCCGGACGCGATCGTGACGATCGAGGCCGATCCCCTGCTCGGGCTGCTGCCCTTCCAGGCGCGCCAGCTGGCGTTCCGGCTCGGGCTCGGTGGCCATCTCCAGGAGGCCGCCGCGATCGCGTCCGGCCTCGTCCGGACGATGGCGGCGTACGACGCGGATCTCGTCGAGATCAACCCGCTGGCGATCGTCAACGTCACGGCGGTCGATGGGCTCGTCAGCCAGCATCTCCAGTGCCTCGACGCGAAGGTCACCCTCGACGACTCCGCGCTGCATCGCCACCCGGAGCTCGAGGCGCTCCGCGATCCGGATGACGAGGATCCAGCCGACCGGGAAGCACGGGAGGCCGGGCTCACGTTCATCAAGCTGGACGGCACGATCGGCTGCATGGTCAACGGCGCGGGCCTGGCGATGACGACGATGGACCTCGTCAAGCGGGCGGGTGGCGAGCCGGCCAACTTCCTCGACATCGGCGGCGGGGCACGGGCGGACAAGGTCACGGCCGCGATGCGGCTCATCCTGGCCGACCCGAAGGTCGATGCCATTCTCGTGAACATCTTCGGCGGCATCACCCGAGGCGATGAGGTGGCGCGCGGCCTGATCGAGGCTCGCGCGCAGCAGGAGCGCGACGTGCCGATGATCGTCCGAATCGTCGGTACGAACGCGGCCGAGGCGGCGACCCTGCTTCGGGAGGCGAACTTCGAGACGGCGGCGACGCTCGATGAGGCCGCTGAGCGGGCCGTCGCAGCCTCGACGGGCGGGGCCGCGTGAGCATCCTGATCGACGCCGACAGCCGCGTCGTCGTCCACGGGCTGACCGGGCGGGAGGGCTCGTTCCACGGCGCCGCGATGCTCGAGTTCGGCACGAAGGTCGTCGCGGGCATGACCCCGGGCAAGGGCGGCCAGACCGCGCTGGACGGTCGCGTCCCGGTCTTCGACACGGTCGCCGATGCCGTCCGCGAGACCGGCGCCGACACGTCATGCATCTTCGTCCCGGCGGCCGGCGCCCCTGACGCGATCATGGAGGCCGCGGCAGCAGGGGTCCGCACGATCTTCTGCATCACCGAAGGGATCCCCGCCCTCGACATGGTTCCCGTCGTCGAGAAGGTCCGAGCGGCGGGCGCGCGCCTGATCGGACCGAACTGTCCCGGCGCCACGTCCCCAGGTCGGGCGAAGGTCGGAATCATCCCGGGCTCGATCCACCGCGAGGGCCGAGTGGGGGTCGTGTCGCGCTCGGGAACGCTCACGTACGAAGCCGTCCAGGCGATGACGGACGCCGGGATCGGCCAGTCGACGTGCGTCGGGATCGGCGGCGATCCGGTGATCGGATCGACCTTCCTCGACGTCCTCCAGCTGTTCGCCGGCGACCCCGAGACCGAGGCGATCGTCCTGATCGGTGAGATCGGCGGCGCTGCCGAGGAGACGGCGGCGGCCTGGGCCGGCCAGCACCTTCGGGACGTTCCGAAGGTCGCGTTCATCGCCGGCCGGACCGCGCCCGAGGGCAGGCGGATGGGCCATGCGGGAGCGATCATCTCGGGCGGCGCCGGAACGGCCGCGTCGAAGGTCGCGGCGCTCGAGGCCGCCGGGTTCCTCGTCGCCGGCTCGCCCACGGAGCTACCGCAGCTCCTCCGGACGGCCGGCTTCCGCGGCTGAGCCGCGAGCCCGATGCGATGGCCGCGCTGATGGACCTCGTCGCCGGCAACGCTCGCGAGATCCTCCTCGCGATCGCGGTCGAGGACTGGAATGGCCTGGACGACGAACGGCGGTTCGACGCCCATCTCTCCCTCGGCGGCGGCGTCGACCCGACGTGGCTGGACCTGTTCTCGGAGGCGGTCCGGAGCGTGACCGAGGGCGACGGCCCCTCGGACTTTCTCGAGGCGAGGCTCGAGCTCGAGGCGCCGGGCGATAGCGGCGACCGGGCTGTCGAGCGCGTCGATCCGGCATGGATCGGGGCAGTTGCGGGCGTCGCGGATCGCGACATCGATCGTGTCGCGGGGACCTGGGTCGACCTGATCGAGCAGGAGCTGGGCTTCCTGCCGCGGGAGGAGAAGCCCTGGATCCGCCAGCTCGTGAGCGACCTGATCCGGTTCGCCCGCACGGCGGATCGATCCGACGACGTCCTCTTCGCCTGGTCCCTGTGAGGTCGGGCGGATGACCACGTTCGACGAGCGAGCAAAGGACTGGGATACACCGACGCGGATCGCGCGCGCGCGCCAGATCGCCGCAGCCATCCGGCCCGCGGTCCCGCTTGCGCGGGACGATCGCCTCGCGGACGTCGGGGCCGGAACCGGGCTGCTCGGGCTGGCGCTCGTCGACGACGTCGGCGAGGTCGTCCTGCTGGACCCGTCGGCCGGGATGATCGAGGTGGCGGCCCAGAAGCTCGCCGGCGGCAGCCTTCCATCGGTCCGCGCCGACCGTCACGACCTGCTTGCCGATCCTCCACCGGCCGAGCCGTTCGATGTCGTGGTCTCGCTGCTCGTGCTGCATCACATCGAGGACACGGCGGCCGCCCTCGCCGCCATCCGCGACCTGCTCGTCCCCGGGGGGTGGATCGCCCTCGCCGACCTCGACACCGAGGACGGCTTCTTCCACTCGGCCGATGCCGAGGGGATCCACCATCGCGGCTTCGACCGCGGTCAGATCGAGACGCTGAGCCAGGCGGCGGGCTTTGTCGATGTCGAGACGCGCACCGCGATGGTCATCGACGAGCACGGATCGGACGGCGGATACCCGGTGTTCCTCCTGACCGGCCGTCGAGCGTAGGCCGTCGCGGCGTCAGCCCGCCTGGAACCCCAGGCTCGTCCAGGCAGGTCCGCCCGGCGCCTCGATCAGCTCGACGAGCACGCCGTGGCACGACCGCGGATGGATGAAGGCAACCGGACCCTCGGCGCCTCGGCGCGGTGCGCTGTCGATCAGCTCCAGACCATCGATCTCCAGGCGAAGCAGCGTCTCTGCCAGATTCGGGACCTCGAAGCAGACGTGGTGGAAGCCCTCGCCTTTGGAGGCGAGGAACCGAGCCACGCCGGTCGTCGCGTCGGTCGGCTCGACGAGCTCGACCTTGGACTCACCGACGCCCAGGAACGCGATCCGGACCCGATCCTGTTCGATGTCCATGACGCTCTCCAGCTCCAGCCCGAAGAGCTCCTGCCAGAGGCGGAGACCTTCCGGGATCGAACGGACGACGAGCGCCACATGGTGGACCTTGCCGAGGCCGCGGATCGGTGGCGGCACCGGGTGGACTGGGCGAGTGGCGGGCATCTGGCAGCTCCTCAGATCGTGATCAGCTCGCGATGGGTCCCGAAGGCCGACCGAAGCCGGTCGCTGATCTCGCCGACGGTCGCGTAGGCCTTCACCGCGTCGATGATCAGCGGCATGAGATTGTCCGTCCCGCGAGCCGCCGCCTCGAGCCGATCGAGAGCCGTCGCCCACGCGGAGGCGTCGCGTTCTGCCCGGACCCGCCGGACCCGCTCGATCTGGCGGCGCTCGCCGTCGGGATCGATCCGCTGGAGCGGCGGCACGGCTTCCCCTGCCCCGTCGTCGCGAAAGCGGTTCACGCCGACGACGACGAGGTCGCCCGCCTCGATCGCCTGCTGAACGCGGTAGGCCGATTCCTGGATCTGCCGCTGCTGGAAGCCGGCTTGGATCGCGGCGAGTGTGCCACCCATGGCGTCGATCTCGTCGAGATAGCCCTGGGCGGCCTCCTCGAGCTGGGTCGTCAGCGTCTCGACGAGATACGAGCCGGCCAGCGGGTCGGGGGTCTCCGTGACCCCGCTCTCGTGAGCCAGGATCTGCTGGGTCCGTAGGGCAAGCCTCGCGGAGGCCTCGGTGGGCAGAGCGAGCGCCTCGTCGCGGGCGTTCGTGTGAAGGCTCTGGGCGCCGCCGAGGACGGCGGCGAGGGCCTGGACGGTCGTCCGGACCACGTTGTTGTCGATCGACTGGGCCGTCAACGAGGAGCCGGCCGTCTGAACGTGGAACCGGCACGCCATCGAACGGGCGTTCGATGAGCCGAACCGATCGCGCACGATTCGTGCCCACATCCGTCGCGCGGCCCGGAACTTCGCGACCTCCTCGAAGAGCTCCGACCAAGCGGCGAAGAAGAAGCTCAGACGCGGTGCGACCTCGTCGATCGTGAGTCCCCGCGCGACCGCCGCGTCGCAATAGGCGATCGCGTCGGCCAGTGTGAAGGCCAGCTCCTGGGCCGCCGTGGCCCCTGCCTCGCGCATGTGATAGCCCGAGATCGAGACCGTGTTCCAGCGCGGCAGCTCACCCGCGCAGAACTCGAAGATGTCCGTCACGAGTCGCATTGACGAGGCGGGCGGATAGATCCAGGTCCCCCGGGCGATGTACTCCTTGAGGATGTCGTTCTGAGTCGTGCCCGCGATCCGGTCCCGGGCGACTCCCTGTTTCTCGGCCGCGGCGACGTACAGCGCGAGGAGAATCGGCGCCGTGCTGTTGATCGTCATCGACGTGCTGACGTCGCCGAGCGGAAGGTCCTGGAGAAGCACCTCCATGTCGGCCAGGCTGGAGATCGGAACGCCGACCCGACCCACCTCGCCCTCGGCCTCGGGAGCGTCGGAGTCGTAGCCCATCTGCGTCGGCAGATCGAAGGCGACCGACAGCCCGGTCTGCCCCTGCTCGAGGAGATATCGGAAACGCTGGTTCGTCTCCTCGGCCGTGGCGAAGCCGGCGTATTGGCGCATCGTCCAGAGGCGGCTTCGGTACATCGTCGCCTGCACGCCTCGGGTGAAGGGCGGCTCGCCCGGCAGTCCGAGATCACGATCGGCCTCGAAGCCGATCGCCTCGAGGCCAGCCGCCGTGTAGATGTCGGCGACCTCGATGTTCGAGCTCGTGACGAACCGTTCCCGCCGCTCGGGAGCGGCGCTGACCGCCCGGGCTCGGGTCGTCGCGCGCCAGCGCTCGACGGCATCGAGGCCCTTGTCGACGTCGGGCCGGTCGGTCACCGGATCACCACGAGCACGTCTCCCAGGTCGACGGTCTGACCCACACCGACCGCGACTCGCTCGACGGTACCGCCACGAGTCGCCCGGAGCTCGTTCTGCATCTTCATGGCCTCCACGACGAGGAGCACCTGGCCGGGGTCGACGACATCGTCCACCGCCACCCGGACAGCCACGATGCGTCCCGGGATCATCGCTCGGATCTCGGCCGGTCCGCTGGCCAATCTCGTGGCCCCGGCTCGCCCGGCGCGGCGCCGAAGCTCGGCTCGAGCGGCATCCTCCACATCGAGCTCGAAGCGCCAGCCATCGACGACGGCCTCGACCCGTGTCGCCCCGGACGGAAGGCTGCAAACGTTTCCCGCCCACGTGGTGCGGGGCGTACCGTCCGGGCCGCGCACGATCGCCCTGCCGCTGCTCGACGGCTCGACCGCGTCGCGAATGGCCGCTTCGTCGACCGTAACGGGGTCGTCGCCGGCGATCGGAGCGACCGGGCTGACGCGTACGGCTCGCGCGACGCTGGTCACCTGGGCCACCGCTCCACGCCGGCCCGCCGCCCGGCCGATGCCCATTCGCTTGCCGACCGCGAGCCCTGTCGTACGGTGGCCCGCGTCAGTCCCTCATCTGCAGGTCCACGGACCGGCCCGGGTGCGCGGATGACTGCGTCAGCCGCGGCCAGGATCGCGGCTCGCAGCGCGCCGGCCCGGAGGGGAAGAAGCCTCTCGGCCCAGTGCTCGTCGACCCAGTCGGTCGTCATCGCGCCTTCCAGGAAGCCGGGCTCCACGATCACCGCCCGATGGAATGGGAGTGTCGTCTGGACGCCGGTGATCTCGGTCTCCGCCAGGGCTCGGCCGAGGCGGGCAATCGCCGCCGGCCGATCGGCGTCGACGACGATGATCTTCGCGATCAGTGGATCGTAGTCGGGTGGAATCCGTTCGCCCGCCTGGACGGCCGCGTCCACGCGGACCCCTGGTCCGGCAGGCATCTCCCATCGGCCGATCTGACCGGGAGCCGGCGCGAAGTCGCGGGCGGGGTCCTCCGCCGAGATCCGGATCTCGAGCGCGTGACGCGCCGGCATCGCGGCCCCCGCCGCGGCCGCCCGGCTCTGGTCCGAGAGCGGTCGTCCGGCGGCAAGGAAGAGCTGCTCCCGGACGATGTCCAGGTCGGCCACGAGCTCGGTAACGCAATGCTCGACCTGCAGCCGCGTGTTGACCTCGAGAAACCAGAACCGGCGCTCGACGTCGAAGAGGAACTCGGCGGTCACGGCGTTCTCGAGGCGGGTGCTGCGGCCGATCCGGACCGCCATCTCGTGGAGGTCCCGCCGCTCCTTGGGGCTCAGACCGGGCGCAGGCGCCTCCTCGAGAAGCTTCTGGTGTCGGCGCTGGATCGAGCAGTCGCGCTCCCCGATCGCCACGATCGTCCCCTGTCGGTCGCCGAGGAGCTGGACCTCGATGTGCCGCGCCCCGACGATCTCGCGCTCGAGGTACACCGAGCCGTCGCCGAACGCCGCGCGTGCCTCCGCGGCGCCCGCCGCGAGCGCGGCCGGCAGCGCCGGTTCCGAC
>DATAQF010000301.1:0-8724 GCA_036264795.1 Candidatus Limnocylindrales bacterium
GTCGCGACCGAGGGCGGCACGCTCGCCGGACCGGTGGTGCTGGCGGAGGGCGACGACGCCCCTCCCCCGCAGGCCCCGACCAGCAGGGCAACGATCGCCACGATGGTGCCGGGACGGGACAGGCTCGGGTGCATGTGCTCCTCCTCTGGTGGATCGGATCGGTCGACGCTCAGGCTGTGGTCAGCCGCCCCGGGCTGGGATCGGAACGCGGGTCGGGGATCGGGAGCGTCCCGATCCCGCGGGCTCCGGCTCGCCATCGTCCGCAGGGTCGGTCTGCCAGCTCGATCGAACGACGACCCGTTCGATGTAGTAGCGGGTTCGGTCGCCGCGAACGTAGCTCCGGGCGAACTCGACGGGAACGCCGTCGGCGCGGTAGGCGATGCCCTCGATCTGGAGCGCCGGCGTCCGCGCGCGCTGGGCGAGGAGGCGCGCCTCCCGGGCTCGGAGGAGGACGGGCTCGAGGGATTCCCTCGCCCGAACGATGCGCGTGCCGTACCGTGCCGTCAGGAGGTCGTAGAGCGAGCCGTGTTCGAGGTCGGAGGCGAGGAGGCCGGGGAACTGCTCGGCGGGGAGGTGGACCTGCTCGAGGAGCAGCGGCTCGCCGCCGGCGACCCGGAGGCGCTCAACGTAGAGCGTCGGCGAGCCCGGCTCGATCCGAAGGGCGGCCGCCACGACCTCACCGGCCGACTCGGGACGGGCAGCGATCAGCTTCGTCTCCGGGTCGAGCCCACGGTCCTGCATCTCCTCGGTGAAGCTCATCGTCGCGCCGAAGTCGCGCTCGATCCGGGGCCGGAGGACCGTCGTCCCGCGCCCGCGCGTCCGCTCCAGGCGCCCTTCTCGGGTGAGCTCGTTCAGGGCGCGCCGGACGGTGATCAGGCTGCAGCCGTATCGCCCGGCGAGCTGGCGCTCCGGCGGGAGGAGATCGCCGGGGCGCCACTCACCGGTATCAAGGGCGGCGCGCAGGTCCAGGTAGACCTGGTGATGCAGCGGAACGGGACCGAGCTCGAACCGGAATCGGGCCATCGCTGTGACGCGACCTCTGGCGATTCTGGGACCGACCTGCGCGGAGTGCCCGCGCTCTTGCGCGGCCGCTGATTGCTGATAACGTTATAAGCATTCTGTCAAGCCTTCGCCCCACAGGGGTCGCGGCTGACAGGCACGGCGAGGTGTGATGGGGCTCAAGCTGGCGGTCGTCGGGGGCGGCAGCACGTACACGCCGGAGCTCGTCGACGGGTTCGCGAAGCGAGCGGATCGGGTCGAGATCGACGAGATCGACCTGATGGACATCGATCCCGATCGCCTCGACGTCGTCGGTGGGCTCGCGGGCCGAATGCTTCGCCGCCAGGGCTGGCCGGGTCGCCTCGTCTGCACCGCCGATCGCAGCGCCGCCCTCGACGGGGCCGACGTCGTCCTGATCCAGCTTCGGGTGGGTGGCCAGGAGGCGCGCCTCGGCGACGAGACCCTGCCCCGGAACTACGAGCTGATCGGGCAGGAAACCGTCGGAGCGGGCGGGTTCGCAAAAGCGCTCCGGACCGTCCCGCTTGTCCTGGAGATCGCCGAGGAAGCCGAGCGCCGATCGGCGCCGGACGCCTGGATCGTCGACTTCACGAATCCGGTCGGCATCGTCGCCCAGGCATTGTCCGACGCCGGTCGGCGCAGCCTCGGGTTGTGCAATGTCGCGATCGGCTTCCAGCGTCGATTTGCGAAGCGCTTCGGCGTCGACCCCGAGCGGGTCGAGCTCGAGCAGCTGGGCCTGAACCACCTCACGTGGATCCGGGCGGTGCGAATCGACGGGGTCGATCGGCTCCCGGAGATCCTCGCCGCGGACGCGGTGGAGATCGCAGCGGACGTCGGGGAGCCGGTCGAGCGACTCCGTGCCCAGGGTCTGATCCCGTCGTACTACCTTCGCTACTACGACGATACCGAGCACGTCCTCGCCGAGCAGGCCCGTCACCAGACTCGGGCCGAGGAGGTCATGGCGATCGAGCGTGAGCTGCTCGAGCTGTACCGCGACCCGAACCTCGACACGAAGCCCGAGCTCCTCGAGCACCGTGGCGGCGCGTTCTACAGCGAGGCCGCCGCACAGCTGATCGCCTCGCTCGTCGACGGCCGCGGCGACGTCCAGGTCGTCGACGTGCGAAACGGAACATCCCTGCCCGGTCTCGCCGCCGATGACGTCGTCGAGGTGCCGGCCCGGATCGACCGCGACGGCGCACACCCGCTGCCCCTTGAGCCCCTCCCGCCGGAGCTTCTCGATCTCGTCAGCCGGGTGAAGACGTACGAACGACTCGTCGTCCGCGCCGCACGATCGGGCGATCGGCGGGTGGCGAGAGCTGCGCTGGCGGCGAACCCACTCGCGGGCGGCGACGAGCTCGCCCCGCAGCTCCTGGACGCGATCCTCGAGCGGAATCGACAGTGGCTGCCGCGTTTCTTCCCGCATGGCTGACCGGCCGATGACGACCGAGCCCGGCTCCGGGCTCGCGGATCCGACCTGGATGCGCCGCGAGATCGCCCAGGCGCCGGACGTCGTCGCGGGTCTGCTGCGCGACGGTCGGGCCGAGATCGCCGCC
Source organism: Candidatus Limnocylindrales bacterium (assembly GCA_036264795.1). Classification (GTDB taxonomy): domain Bacteria; phylum Chloroflexota; class Limnocylindria; order Limnocylindrales; family CSP1-4; genus CF-46. The sequence continues at coordinate 2,571 of DATAQF010000301.1, forward strand.
GCCGCGGCCGCGATCCGCGAGGCGAACCCCGCCTGGGCGATGCTCGTTGCCCGGGGGACCTCGGACCACGCCGCGATCCATCTTCGCTATCTCATCGAGACCGAGCTCGGCATCCCCTGCGGTCTCGCCGCGCCGTCCGTCACGACGATCTACGGCGCCGAGCTTCGCTGGCGCGGCGGTCTCGTGATCGCGCTCTCCCAGTCCGGCCGGAGCCCGGACCTCGTCGCGGTCGTCGAGGCGGCCCGCGCCGGCGGTGCGATCACGGTCGCGATCGCGAACGACGTGGGCTCGCCCCTCGCAGCCGCCGCCGAGCACCTGATCGACTGCCGGGCCGGTCACGAGCAGGCAGTGGCCGCGACGAAGTCGTACGTCGCGCAGCTCGCTGCAGGCGCGGCGCTCGTTGGGGCTCTCGCGCGCGATGGATCGCTCGCCGCGGCGCTCGATCGACTGCCGGCAACCCTTCACGCGAGCCTCGCGACCACGCTCGAGGCGATCACCGACCACGCGCCGATCGTTGCTGAATTTGCCGCATCGGAGCGCTCGATCGTCGTCTCGCGGGGCTACGACCACGCCACCGCGCTCGAGATCGCGCTCAAGCTCAAGGAGACGAGTCGCCTCTTCGCCGAGGGCTACTCCGCCGCGGACCTGAGCCACGGCCCGATCGTCCTGAGCGGTCCCGAGATCCCGGTGCTCGCGATCCGGCCCGACGGCCGGATGGGGCCGGAGGTCGACACGGCGATCGCCGCCGCGGCACGGTCCGGTGCCCGGCCATGGGTCGTCGGCGGCGGCGACGCACCGGCCGGTCCGCGCACCATCCGCCTCCCCATCGACGTGCCGGACGGCCTCGCGCCCCTCGCCTTCGTCCTGCCCGGCCAGCTCCTCGCCGAGGCGGTCGCTCGTCGACGCGGCTACGATCCCGACGCACCGCCCGGCCTCCAGAAGGTCACCCTGACCCGCTGACCGTCGAGGTCCCGGAACCCAGGAGGACGACGCCCGAGCGGATCGGGGCCGCCGGGCATCCTACTGCTGGTAGCCCTCGACGACGTCGGCTGTTCGCTGTTCCGCGTCTTTCGGATCGAGGCCGGCCGCCCGCCGCGCCTGGCGCTGGTGGAGAAGGTCGTACGTCCGGTCGAGCTCGACCTTGATCGCCTCGAGCCGCTCCTGCTCCTCGGCGCTCAGGCCGTGGCCATCGCCGGCGTGCTCCCAGAGATGCGCCTCCTCATCGGAGAGCGCGTTGATCCTTCCGAAGATGTCGTTGTCGTCGGTCATCGGTGTCCTCCGGGGATGGGCGGGCATCGTACCCCTCTGGACGCACCGCATCGATGTTCGCCCCGCGTGCACATGCCACGCCATTCGGACCAGCGCCGGCTTCGAGGGGCGCCTTCGCGCACGGATTCGACCGTTTTCGGCACGCCCGGCACGTCGGACGCACCCAACGTGCATATCGACCACCGCCGACCCGCCCGGCTGGTCGCATGTGCACGCCCGCGACAATCGGCCACGGACGAGGGTCAATCCGAACGTCCACGACCGGCGGGCCTCCGCGATGGACGCCTGGCAACGAGCCGTCCGGGCCAAGCAGGCCGAGCGTATCCTGAGCGACGACCAGCCGGCCCGTCGGAGCCACCCGAGGCCCATGGAGGCGGTCGTCAGAACGGAGACCTCGATGCCGACGTACATGGACATGCACGACCTGCCCGGCGTGAAGGCAGAGGATGTGGCCGGCGCTCACGAGGCCGACCTCAGGGTCCAGGGCCAGTACGGGGTCAACTACAAGCACTACTGGGTCGACGAGGAAGGCGGCAAGGTCTTCTGCCTGGTCGATGCCCCGGACCGCGAGACCGCGTCGCGTGTCCATCGCGAGGCGCACGGCCTCGAGGCGCAGAACCTCTACGAGGTCAAAGAGGGCGCCTAGGAGCGCGCGGAGCGGTCAGTCCACGTACTGAAGTGGGCTGACCACGAAGTCGTCCGGGAGCTTCACGCCCGTCGCGTGGTTCGGGCAATAGCCTCGCGGGTTCTTCGCGAGGTACTGCTGGTGGTAGTCCTCGGCGTAGTAGAACGGCGGGGCCGGCGCGATCTCGGTCGTGATCGTCCCGAGACCGGCGGCGGTCAGCCGCTCCTGGTACGCCTCGCGTGACGCCTCGGCGGCACGCTGCTGGGCGGCGTCGGTCGTGAAGATGACCGAGCGGTACTGGGTGCCCATGTCGTTGCCCTGGCGATTGCCCTGCGTCGGGTCGTGCTGCTCCCAGAAGACCTTGAGCAGCTGCTCGTACGAGACCTTCGCGGGGTCATAGGCGACAAGGACGACCTCGGCGTGGCCCGTCTGTCCGCTGCAGACCTCGCGATAGTCGGCGTTCGGGGTGGACCCGCCGGCGTAGCCGACCGCAGTGCTGACGACGCCGGGGGTCTGCCAGAAATCCTTCTCGGCGCCCCAGAAGCACCCGAGACCGAAGATCGCCGTTTTCGTGCCATCCGGCCACGGGCCCTTGAGTGACGCGCCGTTCACGAAGTGGCGATCCGTGAGCGGCATCTGCTCGGCTCGACCCGGCAGGGCCTTGTCGGCGGAGGGCGTGGACGGGGAGCGGAAGAGGAACTGCATGATGTCATCCTACGCACGATCCATGTCGGTGCGGTGACACGCAGAATGATCCGCTCGCACCCTCAGGCGGTGGTGGAGCCGCGCTCGTCTTCCACCTCAGTGAGCGGCAGCGCGAAGCCGGCTTCGGTGCCGCCTCCAGCCCGCGGCTCGAGCCAGGTCCGGCCGCCCATGGCCTCGATCAGCTGACGCGACACGAACAGGCCGATGCCCGCACCCGAGGCGATCCGCGTCGCCTCCCTCGTCCGGAAGAACAGGTCGAACGCGTGGGCCGATGTCTCGTCGTCGATGCCGATCCCGCGATCGAGCACGCGCACGACGGCTTCGCGCCGACCCGTGTCGCCCGCGATGGGCTCGTCGATCGCAGAGTCCGTCTCGCGGACCTCGATCTCGACCTCGATCGGGTCCGGCGCGGAGCTGTACTTCACCGCGTTCGTCAGGAGATTGCGGATCACCTGCTCGACGTACGTCGGCTCGCCTTCGATGAGTGCCATGCCTTCCGGCAGACGCACCTGGAAGCGACGGTCGGGGCGGCGTTCGGCCTCCGCCTCCGTGATCCGCTCGACGAGCCGGCCGAGGCTGATCGGCTCCGCCTCGAACTCGACCCGGCCGCTCTCCGCCCGAGACAGGACGAGGAGATCCTCGACGAGCCGGTAGAGACGATCCGACTCCGCCTCGATGTCGGCGATCGATTGGCTGCGCACGGCCTCGTCGAGCTCCGACCCGCGCCGTCGAAGGACCCGGGCGAGCCCGTAGATCGTCGTGATCGGCGTCCGCAGCTCGTGGCTGATCACGCCGATGAACGCCTCTCGAAGCGCGTTCGAGCGCTGCTGCTCGTCGTGATGCGCCGCGAGCTCGACGTGTCCGGCGAGGACTCCGACCACGGCGGCGAGGAGCTCCTCGTCGGCGGCCGAGAACGCGTCGACCTCGGTCGAGTCGACCTCCATGAGGCCGATTCCGATGCCGTGTCGCACGATCGGCACGGCCAGCCACGACCGCATGGCCGTCGAGGACACCTTTCCGTGGGCCCGCGTCCCGTCGCGAAGGAGATCGCCGGTTCGGAACGGCTCGAGCGTCTCGACGACGGTCCAGCTGCGGCTGGGCCCGCGCCGGAGCGACTGCCCGACCGCCTCCTCGGAGAACGGCCCGGTCGCCGCCCGAATCACGAGCTCATCGTCCCGGACCAGGGCGATCGAGCCGCCGGTGAGCGGGATCACGCCCCGCAGCCGGTCGAGCGCCTCGTGGAGGATCTGGTCGAGATCCAGCTCCCCGGACGCCGCCGCCGCGATCTCGATGATCAGCCGCGAGGTCGCCTCGGACCGAAGGGGCGCATCGAGCGCCACCTGTCGCGCGTCGGCCGCGGTCGTATCCGTCGCATCCACTCCCGGCATCCTAACGCCGGCCGGGGATCATGGCCGGTGGCCATGGACTCGGACGGGTCGAACGTACGGGGCATGTGGCCGCCGGTCGCCTTCCCTTTGGGCTATAGAACTCGGGGGTGGTGTCGGGGGATCGTTCCGGGGTATCCTCCCGACCTCACCAGGAGCCGTCACCCTCCGTGTTCAGAACGCCAGCGCCCGCCTTGCGTTCGGCCGCCCACGATCAGGGACGCCGTTCTGCCGCCCTCCATTCACGTCGCGACTGGCGTCTTGGCGCGCTCGCCATGGCCCTGCTCGTGGCGCTGGCCGCCGCCCCGACGGCGTCCGCAACCGGCGCCCCGTCGGCGCCGTCGCCGGCCGCCGGGGTCCGGACCGACGCGACGACGCGTCTCGAGGGCATCGACGTCAGCCACTGGCAGGGGACGATCAACTGGTCGATGGTGGCCGGGGCGGGCAAGGCCTTCGCGATCATCAAGGCGACCGAGAGCACGGACTACACCGACCCGATGTACGCGACGAACCACGCCGGCGCCAAGGCGGCGGGCCTGTGGACCGGCGCCTATCACTTCGCTCAGCCGGATGCGTCGGCGAACGACGCGGTCCTCGAAGCCGACTACTTCGTGTCGGTGATCAACCTCGGGGCTCGTGACCTGATCCCCGCCCTGGATCTCGAGCAGAGCGGCAGCCTCAGCGTGCCGGCGCTCCAGGCCTGGGTGACGGCGTGGCTCGGCGAAGTGACGGCCAAGATCGGCATCCGACCGATGATCTACACCAGCCCGAGCTTCTGGTCGACCCACATGGGCAACACGACCGCCCTCGCCGACGCCGGGTACAAGACCCTGTGGGTCGCCCACTGGGGCGTCGCGTCGCCCACGGTTCCGGCCAACAACTGGGGTGGCCGCGGCTGGACGTTCTGGCAGTACACGAGCAGCGGATCGGTTGCCGGGATCTCCGGGCGGGTCGATCTCGATCGATACAACGGCACCGATCTCGCGCTCCAGGCGTACTCCATCTTCAACCTCGTGCCCCTCAGCGGTACGGTCAAGCAGGGCCAGAGCCTCGCCGCAACGCTTCGCATCCTTCGGACGAACTTCCCGTCGGCCGTCTCCCTGGACATCGCCGGCCTGCCGGCCGGGACCGCGGCGACCTTCACCGCGAATCCGTCGACCGCCGCGTCGTCGGCCGTGACGCTCACGACGAGCGCCGCCCAGGCGCCGACGCCGATCGGCACGTACCCCCTGACGATCACGGGTGTCGGGAATGGCATGACCCGGACGACGAAGTTGAACCTCGTCATCGCCGACGGGATCCCGCCGGCGCTCTCGGCGCCGTGGATCAACATGGTCACCGGGACCTTGGGGACCGCGGGTGTGCCGGTCCGGGTGGCCTGGGTCGCCAGCGACCCGAGCGGCCTCGCCGGCCAGGTGCTCCAGCGAAGCGTCAACGCGACGGCCTGGAGTGGCATCGGGTTGCCTTCGACCGCGGTCCGATCGACCGTCCAGCTGCTCCCGTTCAACAGCTCGGTCGTCGAGCGGATCCGTGCCGTGGACACCAAGGCCAACGGAACGGGCTGGGCCTACACCCCGAAGGTCAGCAACGGGCTCTACCAGCAGGCCGCCCGGGGCATCACCTACACGGGGACATGGCACAGCGTCGCATCCGCCGGCGCGTCGGGAGGGAGCGTGCGCTACTCGACCGCTCGTGGGGCGACGGCGACATTCCGGTTCAGCGGCTCCAGCATCGCCTGGGTCTCGACCCGGGGGCCCGGTCGCGGCGCGGCATACGTGTACATCGACGGCGTGTATGCGCAGACGGTCAATCTGTACGCGTCGAGCGGCCACTCTCGAGCCATCGTCTTCACCCGCGACTGGGCGACGACCGGCGTGCACACGATCCGCGTCACGGTTGCGGGCACCGCCGGTCACCCACGCGTCGAGATCGACGCATTCGCTCTGCTCCGCAAGGCCTGACGTCGCGGCGCTCAGCCGCGTCGGCGCGCCTCGCCGCCGGCCACGGAGTCCGCTTCGCGCATCGCCGCCGTGAGCCAGCTCCAGCCCGCACCGATCGCGAGCAGCAGCCCGGCGACGGCGAGCCACGGTCCATAGATCGCGCCGAGGGCGAGGCCGCCGATCCCGATCCCGACGCCGATCGGCGCCCAGCCGGGTTCCGGGACGGGCTC
>DATAQF010000007.1:0-9593 GCA_036264795.1 Candidatus Limnocylindrales bacterium
TCTTCGGATGGGCGCCGATCCGTCGCCGCCCGCTGCTCAGCTCGGCCGTTCGACCCGGATGTCGTCCACGAGGGCTTCGACCAGGCTGTCGCGTCCGCCATCCGTCGCGCTGATGACGATCCGGATGGACTGGCCCGCCCATCGCGTCAGCGCCGCCGAGCCGGAATGCCAAGCCGCCGCGACCGTGCGTGGGGAGCCGGTGACCCCCCAAACCAGCGTTCGCGCACCCGTGCCGTCCTCGATCCAGACGCGAAGCGAGTCCGCGCTCGTGTCGGGCCCATGGGCAAACACGTAGCGGAACGTCAGGTTTCCGGGCGTGGCCGGCAGGGGGATCGGCACGCTCCGGATGGTCGTCCGGCCATCGAGGTCATCGCTGTTGGCCGAGGCTCCGGCGAGGCGTCCCGTGACAAAGGCATAGCGGCCGGAAACCGTTGTCGTCGGCTGGATTCGAACGCCCTTCCAGGTCGTCGGCAGCGGATCGCCCCGAACGAACCGCGAGCTCGCCGGCGCGGTGTCGGTACCGTCCGGGTTCAGGGTCCAGCGGCGCGCGATCTCGACGTCGTCGAAGAACGGTCCGCAGTTCTGCTTGGCGAGGCCGATCGCCGCGTACGGACAGCCGCCCGCCGAGATGAAGTAGAGCAGCGCCGCGCGGTTGCGGGCAGTCTGCGGCGCGATCGTCTCGTCGGGCGGGTAGTGGTCGCCCCAGACGGTCGGCTTCTCGGTCGGGTAGAGCTCCCACGTATACGAGAAGATCCGCTGGGTCCCGTAGAGCCAGTCGATCTCGTCACCGTCCGTGATGTACAGGTCGCTGGACTGCATGGCGCGGTAGCCGTTCCGGGCGGCCATCGCCCGGCCCATGGCGACGAAGGCCGCGTGGTCGTTGAGGGTCATGTCCGGCGGGATGTTGGCCTTCGTGTAGCCATACGGCCAGAGAATCAGCTCGCCATTCGTGTGGAACGTGATGTGGGCCTTGATCTGCTGGATCCCGCCCACGATGCGGCTCAGGACGAAGTTCCGGACGACCCTCGCCTCCGGCGTCGAGAAGGCCGACGGGCCCCGATAGGTGATCGACGACGGGTTGCTCGTCGAGCCGGCGCAGCACGCCCAGCGGTAGCCGTAGTTGCGGTTGATGTCCGTGCCGATCGCGGTCGTTCGGGCATTCGGCTGCCGATTCTTGCGCCACGCGCAATACGGCGGGTGGGTGCTGCCCGTGCAGCTCAGGTCGAAGACGAAGCCGTCGGGGTTGACCGCGAAGATGATCCAGATTTCGCGGCTGTCGACGAGCCCCCTGATCTGGCTGTCGGTCCCGTAGTTGTCGGCCAGGAGATGGAGCAGGTAGAGGGCCTGCTCGACCGTCATGTGCTCGCGGGCGTGATGAAGGGCGTCGAACAGGATCTCGGGCTCGGCCTCGTCGGTCGCGACGTTGTCGCTGATCTTCGCCGCCCAGATGTCGCGGCCCTGGTAGCTCTTGCCGATGCTGAAGACCTGGACGATGTCCGGATGCGCGGCCTGGACCGCCTGGATGTCCGCGACCATCTCGGGGTAGGAGTGATAGGCGGAATCCTTCGGAGGAAAGTCGCCGGCACCCACCGGACCTGCCGAGAGCGGCAGCACCAACGCTGCCGTCAAGGCCGCCAGCGCGAGGAGTCGACAGGGGGCACGCAGTCGTCGGATCATCGGCCAAGGGTGGGGGAATCGGTGCCTCGACGCAACCCGAACCTCCGACCCCCGGGCGCCAGTACGAACGGGCCGTGCGGTCAGCTCGGAGATGTGACCGGCAGGCGGATCGTCATCCGCGTGCCCTGCCCCGGTTCGCTCGTCGCGTGGATCGATCCTCCGTGGAGCTCCACGAGGCCGCGCGCAATCGCCAGGCCCAAACCGCTGCCCCCGGTCGTCGCGGATCGGCTGAATCGCTCGAAGACGTGGTCGAGCAGACCGGGCTCGATGCCTCGGCCGGTGTCCGCGACGATGATCTCCGCGCCCGCGCCGTCCAGCCGACCCGAAATCCGGATCGCTCCGCCGGCCGGCGTGTGGCGGAGCGCATTCCCGACGAGGTTGCTCAGGACCTCGCGGATCCGGATCGGATCGATGTCGAGGAGCGGCAGGCTGTCGTCGACCTCCGCCCCGATCGCGATGCCGGCCGACTCGGCCGCCGGTTCGAAGGCCGCAGCGACGTCGGCGGCGAGGATCGCCAGATCCGTGGGCTCGCGATGGAGCGACAGCGAGCCGGCTTCCGACAGGGCGAGCGTCCGGAGGTCCTCGACGAGCCGGGTCAGGACTCGTGTCTCGTCGAGGATCGCGCCAAGGTGGTTCTCGTCGGCGGGATGGACGCCGTCGATGATCGCCTCCACGTTGCCCTGGACCACCGCGAGCGGGGTCCGCAGCTCGTGGGTCACGTCGGCAAGCAGGCTCCGCCGCTGCCGCTCGTCGGCCTCGAGGCGGGCGGCCATCGTGTCGAACGCCCGGACGAGGTCGCGAACGGGCCGCGGCCCGAACACGGGACGCCGGACGCGGGCGGAGTAGTCGCCGGCCTCGACCCGGGAGGCCACGTCCACGAGCTCGTCCAGGACCGCCCCGGAGCGTCGCAGGGCACGTCCGCCCCTCGCGAAGCCGAGGATCGCCACGACGCCGACGACGACCGCCAGGAGTCGAACGAACGAGCCGATCGGACCGGGGGTCGCGAGGATCCCGCCCACCAGCTGCGAGGCGACCGCGGCGAGACCGAGGAAGCCGATGACGAACAGGAGCCCGAACAGGCAGCCGAAGCCGCGCCAGCCCCGAGCTCCTCGCCGCGGCGGCCAGGGTTCGTCGGCCGGCCACCACGGGGGTCGCCGCCCGCGCCGTGCCCCCCGCCACGCGTCGGGTCGCCGATCGCCGGTCGATGGATCCGTCACGCGCGGTCGTCGGCGAAGCGGTACCCGACGCCGTAGACGGTGAGGATGAGCGTCGGCCGCCGTGGATCGGGCTCGATCTTGCGCCGGATGTTCTTGATGTGGGTGTCGATCGCCCGTTCGTACGACTCGAACGCGACGCCGTGCACCACGTCGAGCAGCTGCGATCGGGTGAAGATCCGGCCGGGCTGACCGGCCAGGGCGGCGATGAGCTGGAACTCGGTCGGAGTCAGGTCAATGGATCGATCGCCGAGATCGGCTCGCATCCGGGGCAGGTCGAGCGTCAGGTTTCCCGCATGGACGATCTCGGCCGCCTCCGGCCGCGCACCGGCGTCGACGCGCCGCAGGACGGCGCGGACGCGGGCGACGAGCTCGCGCGGGCTGAAGGGTTTCGTCAGGTAGTCGTCGGCGCCGAGCTCGAGCCCGAGGAGCTTGTCGAGCTCGTCGTCACGGGCCGTCAGCATGATCACCGGCAGGTTCGAATCCCGCCGGATCCGGCGGGTGACGTCGAGGCCGTCGATTCCGGGCAGGCCGAGGTCGAGGACGACCAGATCGGGGTGGCGCCGCTGGACGGCATCGAGCGCACTCGGACCGTCGGACGCCGTCACGACGGAGAAGCCCGCGTGCTCGAGGTAGTCGCGGGCGAGGTCGACGATCTTGCGCTCATCGTCGACGACGAGGATCGTCTTCATCGCGCTCATCCTACGGGTCACGCGGTCGCATCGAAGAAGGGGGAGAGGCGCGATTGCGGCGCCTCTCCCGTCGGGTCAGCTGGTGGCGGGCCCGTCGCCACCCTCAGGTGGTTTCTGGCTGCCGGTCGACTGGCCGCGGTGCCATTCGTCATGGACCTCGCGGGCCCGGTTCTCCCACGGGCTGCCGCGCCAATCGCCGCCTCCCCAGCCTCCGGGTCCGCCACGACCGTCGTAGCGTCCGCCCCAGTGCCGGCGGCCACCGAACGCGGCCCGCAGGAGCGCGAACATCAGGAAGAGGAAGAGCAGGAACCCGAAGAAGTGGAAAAAGCCAAAGCCCAGGCCGGCGCCCCAGCCGTAGCCGACGTACGGCGCGACCGGATAGTCGCCGGTCGTCACGGCTGCGTGTCCGCTCTGGGCTAGCCCCGTCGTGATCCCGGCGTCGTAGGCCGTGACGCCGATGCCGATCGCGGCGCCGACGAGCACGATGATGAGGAGGATGCGGGCGAAGGTTCGTCCTTCCATGGTGTCTTCTCCTGGTTTGCGACTGATTGGTGGTGAGTCGATCCTCGGCCGCGGATGTGGAGAGACCGTGAGCACACCACGAAGACGCCGCGGAGATTTGGCGTTGCGTTAGGTCACCACCAGGCGTGAACTGGTCGTTCCGGAGGATGACGGCCCTCCTCCAGGCAGGCATACTTTCTCTGCGAGGTCCGTCACCGGAAGCTCAATCGCAGACGCCGCCCCCAGGCAGACTCCCCCCGTCAGTCCGCTCGGCTCGCGCTCGCGCGACCCGCCTCGCATCGCATCGATTTCGACGTTGCGTCGTTTCGTCGTTGCGTCCCCGTCTGCCCGGAATCCGCGGCTCCGCCCATCGTCGTCGCGCTCACCGCGACGTCAGGTAGACAGGAGGCACGAGTCTTGCTCGGTTCCACCCAAGGCGCCCAGAGGGCGTCCCGCCGCTCGCGGGTCCGACCAGTCGTCGGACTGCTTCTCTCCTTGAGCCTGCTGGGATCACTGGCAGCGGCGCCATCGGTCGGGGCAACGATGGCCGGCACGGTCCAGATCGGGACCGCCACGACCCAGACCTCGACGATCATCCGACCCTGGTACTCGATCGAGGTCTACTACCTGAGTCTCGTCAATTGCACCCGGACCGGTGGGTGGGTGATGCGAGACGGCACCTGCAGGGGATACGGCAGCGGCCGATACAGCGCGTACGTCCGGCCCTTGGCCTACTCGTACGCAATCTCCAATCGCGTGACGCGACCGTACGCCAGGATGTTGGCGCTCCGAGCCGTCTGCTCCCATTTCCTCGACCACGATCCGGGCTACCGGCTGCGCCGGGCGGGGTTCGTCGCCTGGACGTGGGGCGAGAACATCGGGTGCCGCGACGGGTACTCGACGGCCAAGGCAGCGGTCCTGTGGTCGCACCTGATGTTCCAGGCCGAGAAGGCGACCAACGGGGGCCACTGGCGGAACATCAAGAACCCTCTGTTCACCGCGATCGGGATCGGCGTCTGGCGATATGGCAGCCGGACTCGTCTCGTCACCGACTTTTACCGAGGCTGATCGGTAACTCGAGCGGCGCGTTCAACACGAGGCCCGGCCGCAAGGCCGGGCCTCTTGTTTCTTCGTGACGAACCGGACTGGCGGCCTCAGCGGAGGGCGAGCGCTCGCCGGCTGAGCTCGTACGCCTTCGCGTGGTCACCCGCTTCGGCCGCAAGCTCGCCCCATTCGGTCAGGACCTCACGAAGTCGCGTCGCAGGGCCCTGGTCGGCCAGCTCCGCCGCAGTCTCGAGCAGCGCGGTGGCGGCGGCCGGATCCCCGAGGCGACGTGCGGCGCGGGCTCCGGTGAGCAGCGCTGAGAGCTCGGCGCGGGTGTTGCCCACCCGATGGGCCTCGTCCGCGGCATCCGCCGCGAGCGAGCTTGCGCGGCTGGCATCGTCCCGGCTCAGGGCGATCTGGGCGTCGGTGTCGCCGACGTGGGGCAGTCGGAACGCATCGCCGCTGACGGTGAAGCCCTGTCGGGCGAAAGCGGCGTGGCGCTCGGCCTCTCCGAGGTTCCCGAGGCCGAGGTAGATCATCGCCAGCTCGTTCTCGATCGATGCCGTGTCGGCGCGTGCCTCGACCGCGCGGAAGAGAGCCAGGCTTTCGATGCCGGTCCGAATGGCCACCTCGAAGTCACCGGCCAACCGGTGCGCGTACGCGAGGGAATGGAGGAGAGCCGCCCGCCGCCGGTCGTCGAGGTCGACGCCGAGGGACTTGGCCTCCTCGAGCAGGCCGATCGCCGTCGCCGGGTCACCGCCGTGGGTCGCGACCGCCGCGAGGGCGATCAGGATCCGGACCCGGAGATCCGGATCCGAGTCCATGCCCGCCTGACCAGCCAGCAGCTCCTCCAGCAGCGATCGGGCGCGAACCGGATCGTCCGCGGCGTAATGGCCGGCGGCGAGCCAGTAGGTCGCGCGGCGGGCCTCGGTGTCGTGGCGACTGGCGGTCAAGAGGCCCTGTGCCTCCGTCGCCGCGGCGATCGCGTCGACGGGACGGCCAAGCCGGTAGGTCGCCTCCGCCATGCCCAGCAGGCTCATCCCACGCTCCAGGCCGGCCGGCTCCTCGTCGAGGATTGCCTGGAAGCGATCGGCGGCGGCCTGCCAGTCGCCGCTCGCGAGTCGGAGCTCGGCCTCGATCCGACGCCAATGCGTGTCGCCGTCTGCGAGAAACTCGCCGGGGACCGTTCCGAGGCGTCGCGCGAGGAACCGCAGGGCCGCCATTGACGGCTTGATGAGGCCGTTCTCGAGCGCGGAGATGTAGGCCTTCGTGTAGCGCGGCTCGGCGAGCTCGCGCTGGGTGAGCCCGGCGCGGGTCCGTGCCGCCTTCAGGCGGGTCCCGACCTGGCGGGCAAGATCGAGATCCTCGACGGCGAGGCTGCGTCGGCTCCGGGTCGTGGTCGGCATATCGCTGCGCATGATACGCGGTCGTTCAAGCCCCACTTGACCACGTGGTCTGGACCGCCGCCGGAAGGGCTGCGCCACCGTTCGGGTCGCATCGGGTTGTAAATACTTGCGTCGGGCTGGCCGATCCCTACCATGAATGGTGCTTCCTCGCGCCTCGGGCCCAGGCGGAAAGGAGCGCGCACGTGCGTATTCCCCGAGCCCGAGCCATCCTCGCGTCCCTGGCATTGGCCGCCACCGCCCTGTTGGCATCCGTCGCAACAGCCCTTGCCGACGGTTCCGGTGGGCCGTTTCCGAAGTAGCTGAAGTTCCCGGCACCGCCGGACCGTACTGACCGATCAGACCTAGTGGCCTGTGGCCCGAGGCTCGAGGAGACACTCGTCACGGATCACCGCGGGCAGGGTTGTCGTCGTCAGCGGGGGATCAGTCCCGCTCCATCCGCCGCCAGCACGATGATCGCCGCGAGAACGATCAGCACCGCGGCAACCTCCCAGGTGGCTCGCTCGTTCCAGCGAACGGCATGGCGGCGATCGTCGGGCTCGGGATCCGAGCCGATCATCGGCCGAAGGAGCGCATCAGCATCTTGTCGGCCGAGCCGTCTGCTCGCGCCGTCGCCGGAGGCGGACCATCACCGGGCGCGCGATCTCGACCAGCTCCTGGGCACGCTCGCTCGAGCGGGCGTCGAAGAACATGCTGACCGCTTCCTCGCCGCCGACCAGGACCGCGATCCGCCCGGACGGTCGGGCGCCCGGCTCGACACGGATATGGCTGACATCCGAGAGGGCGAAGGACTGGATCCCGCTCCGCGGCCGGCGCTCGCGTCCGTCCCGCGCGACGACAATGCGAACGGTCGTCACGAACATCGAAGCGCCGATGCCGCGGAGCTCCCCGAGGATCCGCTCGCCGTTGGCAAGGTCCCCGAGCGTGTCGTTTGCGGCATTCTCCTGAGACGGGGCGATCGACCGGTCGTCGAGAACGGGGTCACGCCCGACAGGGGGATGCGACGCCCGATCTGGCACGGAACGGCCTCCTCGCGGCTTGACGGCCTCCCGACGAGGCCACGCGAGGAGCATACGTCATCGATTACCAATAGTGGCCTGACGTCCGAGACGGGGAGGTTTCGATCGGGTCAGCGAGTGCGCGCGTCGCTCCCCTGGATGCCGTGCTCCGTCAGCTCGGACGCAAGAGCGCCCAGGTCGTCGGCCGGGAGGTAGACCGCCGGCACGTGGAACGGACCCCACGCGACGGGTTCATGGAAGTCGATGCGGACGCCCCCGTGGGGGCTGCCACCGAACGTGACGTCGCCGTGTCGGAAGCTCCGCCGCACGCCGATCGCCGTGATCCATCGGAACGGGCCCTCGATCCGCCACGAGGCGAGATTTGAGATCGAGGTCCGGAACCGGTACCAGCCGAAGCGCACGTCGAGCTCCTGGTCGACGTCGATCCAGGCATTGTCCGGACGGACGCCGAACAACATCAGCACGGGCCACGATCGGCGACCGACCCGGATCGGGAACCTGACGGGCGCCATCGCTCAGCGTTCGCCGCGCGGCGTCGCGGTCGGGCGCGGGCGCATGACGGTCGTGAAGCTCTCCCCATCGACCGTCGTGTAGGAATCGAACTCGACCAGCGAGCCGTCCGCGGCCGGCATCCGAAACCGCGACTCGGCGGCGCCGACCTCGGCGAGGATGGCGAGCATCGACGACACCTGCTCCGTCGAGCCCGGCGTCACGTACTCCTGCCAGTGGTGGCCGACCATCGGGCTGCCGATGAGGGTCTGAGCCGAATCGTTTGCCTCGAGGATCAGGGCCTGGGCGTCATAGCGGACCCGCGGCAGGTCCGGATCGAGCCACCAGTCCTCGGGCACCTCTTCGAGACCCTGGGGCTCGCGCGACGCCGTCCAGCGCGAACCATCGACTTCGACGTGGGCATGGGGATAGAGCCGCCGAAGACGGAGCGCCAGGAGGTCCGACGTCGGCTCGGGCATTCGCGCGAGGGATTGCTCGGCATAGCCCTTGAAGGCTCGGTCGGTCTCGGGCAGGCACCGGAGCTCAGGTGCGACGACGTTCTGGGCCGCCGAGGCGACCTCGACGCCCTCGGCGAGGCGAAACACGGCCCTGAGCGCGGCACCGCTCCTGCCAACATGAATGTCGATCGCGACGACGTCTCCCGACGTCGGGCGGAGCAGGACGGTCGCGGTCAGCTCGCGTCCGTCCTGGACGATCCCGAAGATCGCCATCGCATCGTCGAGCGTGCCAGGTGCGACGAAGTCGGTGAAATGGCGGACGCCGACGTCGGACGGCTCGATCCCGATCAGGCTTCGTGCCGTCACATTCGCCCCGGTGACCCAACCCTCGAAGGAGACCGTGACTTGCGGCAGGCCGCCGGCCTCCCACCACGGCTGCGACAGGGAAGCCTGCCAGCCACCGTCGCGGTAGACGTACCAGGAGGGCGCCTCTCCGGAGAGGGCTCGTTCGCGCACGACCACCCGCGGAAACATCCGCCGAAGGCGCGTCTCGAGCTCAGCTGGCTGGCTGATCGGGCGCTGCCGCCGGACAGCCTCGACGTGGGTCCGAAAGGCAGCATCCGCGCTCGGAATGGTGATGACGCGGGGCGGCTCCGGCGACGGGCTCATCGTCCTTGGTCGGCCCATGGGACGGCGCATCGCACGTTCACTCGTCGGGACGGATCGGGTGCCGCACTCGCCGGATCCATGGACCGCGAGACTACTCTCGCGACCCGGCTGGGCGGCATGATCGGCGCGCTCGTCGGCGCCACAGTTTCATGTCGTCAACCAGCTGGCAGATTGCAAATCCATTGCGCCGGCCGGATTGCCGGCTGGGTCGGGCGACCAACCTCCCGAGCCGGGGGGCGAGGTGCGCTCAAGGCGCGCGGCCAGGTTGTCAATACCCCGCCTCAGTATTGACAGGCGAGTGGTAAGATCCGCCAGTACGGCTTGTCAAGACTTGACAAGCCCCTCCTCATGTCCGGGTGCTCCCGGGCGCCGGGGAAGGCAACGCTCCTCGCGCCGATGGAGCCCGGATCGCGGGCCGGAGGAACGG
>DATAQF010000020.1:0-2476 GCA_036264795.1 Candidatus Limnocylindrales bacterium
GCCCGACGGCGACAGCTGGGTGATCGACGGCGGGAAGCGCTTCATCACGAACGCCGGCCAGGCCGGGACCTACGTCGTGACCGCCCGGACCGGGACGACGGCGAAGGGTGACGCGGAGATCAGCGCGTTCGTCCTCCCGGCTGACACGCCGGGCTTCTCGATCGGCCGGGTCGAGGAAAAGATGGGACTCCATGCCTCGGCGACGGGCGAGCTGATCTTCGAGGGCTGCCGGGTTCCCGCCGACCATCTGCTCGGCAAGCAGGGCGACGGCTTCCGGATGTTCCTCAAGGTTCTCGACGGCGGCCGGATCAGCATCGCCGCGATGGCGCTCGGGATCGCCCAGGGCGCCTATGAGGCGGCGGCGGCCTATTCGAAGGAGCGCCAGCAATTCGGCCGGCCGATCGGGACGTTCCAGGGCGTGGCCTTCATGATCGCCGACATGGCGACCGAGCTCGAGGCGGCCCGAGCGCTCGTCTATCGGGCGGCGTGGCAGAAGGATCAGGGCCGCGACTACAGCGTGGCTGCGGCCCAGGCGAAGCTCTATGCCTCAGAGGTGAGCAGCCGAGTCACGAACGCCGCGATCCAGGTCCACGGCGGCTACGGGTACATCACCGAATACAAGGTCGAGCGCTACCTGCGCGACGCGAAGCTCACGGAGATCGGCGAGGGAACGAGCCAGGTCCAGCGCCTGGTGATCGCCCGGAAGCTGCTCGACCTGCGGGTCGTCTGACCGATCGACCCGCGCCATCGGGCCGGCCGGTCTGCCCGCTATCGAACCTGGATCAGGCGGACCATCAGCCGGTAGGCGCTGTTCGCCCCGACGCATGTCTGGAGCGTCATGCTCGGCTGGCTCTGACCGGCCCACGCCCACGACGCCGCCGTCGTCGGCGCGACGACGCGCCACCATGCCACCGCGTACGTGTGGACGTGTCCGGACCCGTCGGCGTAGATGGCCGTGATTCCCTTGTGCAGCCGACCGCCGACATAGGCGTCGTGGAGCGGCTTGAACACGCTGTAGGCGTGGCCGAGCAGATAGACGTTGTTGGCGCCGGCGCAGCCCCACCGATACACGTAGTTGTCGGGCGGCTGAGAACGCGTGCAGGAGAACGAGCTGACGGACCGACTGATCCCGAGCGAGGGGATCCAGACATGGTTCCGGCCGGCGTACTGCGGCGCCGGCCTGGGCTTCGGAGTCGTGGGTCGGGCGTGGGCCGTCGGCCTGACGCGGGCAGGCTTCGGGGCGACGGGCGGGCGGGCGACCGGCGCGGCGGCAGCGGGCCGCCGGCTCTGCAGGCTGGCGCGGATCGCCCGCGGGTCGCGCAGCGAGTCGTTCGAGCCGTCGATGGCGCCGAGCTGGGCGGCGAGCGTGGCGTCGGGACGTTCGCCGCGTGTCGTCGACGGCGCCGTGACCGGCGCAACGGCCACGTGGGCAGGCGCGTCGGCGGTGACGATCGAACGAGCGATCGCGATGCCGGTGATCTCCGCGGCGAGGATGGCCGCCAGCAGCACTGGCAGGAGGAGGCGAGGGGGGCGCGAGCGTCGGGAAGGCATGCCCCGAGGATCGGCCGCGATCTCGCCCCGGACCGTGGCCCCGTCGTCCCGGCGACCATGGCCCGATGGTGCCTTCTGTCACAGCGGTGCGGTGAAGAGCCCGCAGGTCTGGTGGGGTTCGGGTCAGTTGCCCGTTCCCGCCGCCTCCTCGATCGCCGCCCGAAGGTTCGTCTTGAACGTCGGTCCCCACGGCCCCTGCCCGGCGATCACGTACGGCGAGGACTCCACCGACTCGTATGTCGCGGGATCGGTGACGTAGGCCCGCGCGCAATCGTCGACCGAGGCCCGAAGTCGCTCGTACGTCGCCCGGTTGCGGAAGATGTAGACGTAGACCCGAACCGGCGTCGCCTGGTCGAGCCCCACGCCGTCGAACGCGATCGCGGTCTTCCCGAGGTTCTGGTCCGCACATCCGCCGTTGCCCGACACGATGTGGCTGATCCGGATGCCGCGCTGGACGATGCTGCCGGCGATCCCCTGGAAGTCCGCGGGACTCGGCACCGGCCCCGAGCTCGAGATTGTGCCGCAGGCGGCGACGAGAAGGGCAACCACTCCCGCGAGGACGAGGCCCGGGAGCCGTGACGGATGGGCCGTGGTGCCGGGTCGGGTCATGTCACCCGAGCGTACACGGCGAAGGGGTGCGGCGCAGGCGATGGCGGGGTCCGGGCCGAGGCCTCACGGATCCGCCGGCCCCGAATGCAGTCGATCGGGTACCCGGAAGGCGCGTCGGCCGCGCCTATCGTAGGATGCCGGTACAGCGGGGCAGCCCCTCGCGGCGTCACCCGCGATGTTCCCCGGCCGTCGCTCTGCCCACCCGAGGAGCCCGTGCCCGAGATCCGTCCGTTTCGCGCCCTCCGCTTCGTCGCGGACAGCGTCGGCGACCTGGCCAAGGTCGTTGCGCCGCCCTACGACGTGCTCTCGGCCGAGG
>DATAQF010000206.1:0-11194 GCA_036264795.1 Candidatus Limnocylindrales bacterium
ACGTGGCACATCCCGAGCTCCGCTTCGGCGGACGCCTCGGGCCGCCGAGGGGGAAATGGATACACTTGGATCGTGAGTGAGCTGACCGAAGGCGCCGTCCTTGCGCGCGTCCCGACGCTCGTCGAGGAGCGGCTCCAGGTCGTCGGACGGCGTGAGCCCGTCACCGTCCCGCCGGGCACGAGCCTTGCCGAGTGCATCGCCGAGATCCAGCGGACCGGTACGGGCGATTCGGTCTTCGTGGTCGGCCGCGACGGGCGTCTCGCCGGCGTCCTGACCGAGCGCGACATCTTCGGGCGCCTCGTCGGAGGCGACGTCGCCGAGATCGATCTCTCCCAGCCGGTCGAGACGCTGATGACCACGAATCCCCAGCATCTCCACCTGGAGGGGACCGTTCGCGATGCGATCGCTCTCATGCAGACGGGGCGCTACCGCAACGTCCCGCTCCTCGACGACGACGACCGCCTCGTCGGCGTGATCCGGCCGCAGGACATCCTGAAGTACCTCGCCGAGTCGTTTCCCGAGGAGCTCCTGAACCTCCCGCCCCGACCCCATCAGACGATGCGACGCGCGGAGGGTGGCTGACCGGATGACGACGACCCGCGAGGCCGAGCCGGATCTCCAGGAGCTCGACCGCGTCACGATCCGCTTCGCCGGCGATTCCGGCGACGGCATGCAGCTCACCGGGACACAGTTCACCCGAACCGCGGCGGTCTACGGCAACGACATCAGCACGCTGCCGGACTTTCCCGCGGAGATCCGCGCGCCGGCAGGCTCGTTGCCGGGCGTCTCGGGCTTCCAGATCAGCTTCAGCTCGAGCGACATCCACACGCCGGGCGATCAGCCCGACGTCCTCGTGGCCATGAACCCGGCGGCCCTGAAAACGAACGTGGGCGACCTTCCGGCGGGCGGCGCGCTCATCGTCAACAGCGACGCGTTCACCGCACCGAACCTCAACAAGGCGGGCTACACCTCGAACCCGCTGGGCGACGGATCGCTCAAGCAGTACGCCCTGTTCGAGATCCCGATCTCGACCCTCAACGAGCGGTCCCTCGACGGGCTCGAGATGACGAGCAAGCAGAAGGACCTGACGAAGAACTTCTTCGCGCTCGGGATCATGTTCTGGCTGTACGGGCGCGACTTCGACGCGACGATCCGCTGGATCGACGACAAGTTCGGCAAGCGACCGGTGATCGCGGAGGCGAACACCCGGGCCCTCAAGGCCGGCTACGCGTTCGGCGAGACGACCGAGATCTTCCACACCCACTACCGGGTCGCGCCGGCCCACCTCCCGCCCGGGACGTACCGGAACATCACCGGCAACGAGGCGACGGCGCTCGGCATGCTCGCCGCATCGAAGCTGGCGGGCCGGCCGCTGTTCTACGGCTCCTACCCGATCACGCCCGCGTCGGACATCCTTCACCAGCTGTCGGGGTACAAGAGCTTCGGCGTGAAGACATTCCAGGCCGAGGACGAGATCGCGGCGATCGGGGCGGCGATCGGGGCGGCCTACGGCGGTGCGATGGGGCTCACGGCATCCTCGGGGCCCGGGATCGCCCTGAAGTCCGAGGCGCTCGGGCTGGCCGTGATGGTCGAGCTGCCGCTCGTCGTCATCGACGTCCAGCGTGCCGGCCCGTCCACCGGCATGCCGACGAAGACCGAGCAGGCGGACCTGCTCCAGGTGATGTTCGGTCGGAACAGTGACTCGCCACTCCCGATCGTCGCGCCGGCCACGCCGGGCGAGTGCTTCGACATGGCGATCGAGGCGTGGCGCATCGCCCTGAAGTACGTGACGCCCGTCGCCTACCTCTCGGACGCCTTCCTCGCGACCGGGGCCGAGCCCTGGAAGATCCCGAGCCTCCAGGAGCTCCCGGACATCTCGGTCCCGAACTGGACCGACAAGGAGACCTTCCACCCGTACGAGCGCGATCCGAAGACGTTGGCTCGGAAGTGGGCGGTCCCCGGCACGCCGGGCCTCGAGCATCGAATCGGCGGCCTCGAGAAAGCCGACATCACCGGCAACGTCAGCTACGACCCGGACAACCATCACCGGATGCAGCTGCTCCGCCAGGCGAAGGTCGCGCGGATGGCCGACGACATCGCTCCCCTCGAGGTGTTCGGGCCGGACCGCGGCGATCTCCTGATCCTCGGCTGGGGCTCGACCTACGGGGCGATCCGAAGCGCCGTGGAGCGGCTCAACGCCCAGGGCCGAAGCGTTGCCCACGCTCATCTCCGCCATCTGAACCCCTTTCCCGCAAACACGGAGAAGGTCCTCCGAAGCTATCGCCGGGTCCTCATCCCGGAGATGAACCTCGGCCAGCTCCTGATGCTGATCCGGAGCCAGTTCCTGATCGACGCCGAGGGCTACGACCGGGTCCGCGGCAAGCCGTTCCGCATCGCCGAGATCGTCGAGCAGGCCGAGCGGATCCTCGGAGTCGACGAATGACCGATGCGACCAACGGCGGCGCCGCGCCGCTCAGCGCCGAGAACGCGGAGATCATCCAGCTGACCCGGAAGGACTTCGTATCCGACCAGGAGGTCCGCTGGTGTCCGGGCTGCGGCGACTACTCGATTCTCGCCCAGACGCAGAAGCAGATGCCCGACTTCGGCGTTCCGAAGGAGAACATCGTGTTCATCAGCGGGATCGGCTGTTCCGGCCGGCTGCCGTACTACATGAACACCTACGGCTTCCACACGATTCACGGTCGGGCGCCGACGCTCGCGACAGGCCTCAAGGCCGCGCGCCCGGAGCTGATGGTCTGGGTGATCACGGGCGACGGCGACGCACTGTCGATCGGTGGCAACCACGTCCTCCACTCGATGCGTCGCAACGTCGACATCACGATGGTGATGTTCAACAACCGGATCTACGGGCTGACGAAGGGCCAGGCGTCGCCGACCTCGGAGTTCGGCAAGAAGACGAAGTCCACCCCTGCCGGGACGGTTGACACGCCGATCCAGCCCCTGACGGTCGCGCTCGCGGCCGAGGCGTCGTTCGTTGCCCGCTCCGTCGACACTCACACGGAGCATCTCCAGCAGACCCTCCAGCGAGCCGGGATGCATCACGGCTCGACGTTCGTCGAGGTCCTCCAGAACTGCAACATCTTCAATGACGGGGCGTGGCGCGACTTCACGGACCGGGAGGTCCGCGAGGACCGGATGCTCATCCTCGAGCACGGCAAGCCGATGATCTTCGGCAAGGACCGCGACAGAGGCATCCGACTCAACGGCCTCCATCCGGAGGTCGTCACGATCGGCGAGAACGGCGTCACCGAGGCCGAGCTCCTCGTCCACGACGAACAGGCCGAGGAGCCCTACCTCGCGCTGATGCTGTCGCGGATGTTCTGGCCCGACTTTCCCGTTCCCGTGGGCGTCCTGCGGGCGGTCCCGCGGCCGACGCACGACCAGCTGATCGAGCAGCAGATCACCGCCGCGGTGTCGGCGTCAGGCGTCGGCGATCTCGCGGCGGCCCTCGCCTCCGGCGAGACCTGGACCGTCGAGTAGGACGGAGGCCCGGATGCGCTGCCCGACCTGTGGCTTCGACAACCTGCTCGGCTCGGACATCTGCGACAACTGTGGCTCGGACCTCGCCGGCCACGACGTTCCGCAATCGGCCACGACGTTCCGCGGTCAGCTGCTCGGACAGCGACTCGACGAGCTGGACATGGCGCCGCCCGAGATCGTCGACGGCTCGGTGCGCGTCGACGATGCGATCGGGCGGATGCACGAGAAGGGGATCGACGCTGTTCTCGTCGTCGAAGGCGAGCGGCTGGTCGGCATCTTCACGGACCGCGATGCGGTGCTGAAGGTCGCCGGTCGCAACGTCGGCGGCGAGCCGATCGCGGCTCTGATGACCCACGACCCGGTGGTCCTTCGCCACGACGAGACGATCGCCGTCGCCCTCAACAAGATGGCGGTCGGCGGGTTCCGCCACATCCCGATCGTCGAGCACGGACGCCCGACGGGCGTCGTCTCCGCACGGGATGTCTTCCAGCACCTGGCCGAGTCGCTCGGCTGACGCCGGGTCGCCTCCCGTCGCCGCGATGCGGGTCCTCATCCTCGCCGACGATCTGATCTGGTCGACGCGACTGGCCGGGCACGTCCGGACCGCCGGCATCACGCCGGTGCCGATCCGAACGGCACCGGGATTCGCCACGGCCCTCGCCGAGGAGGACATCGCCGGTGCGATCGTCGACCTGACGAGTCGTGCCTACGACGGGCTCGCGGCGATCGCGGCCGCTCGCGACGCGGGGATTCCCGTTCTCGCGGTCGGCCAGCACGACGATCACGTGCTGCGCCGGGATGCGCTGGCGGTCGGCGCCGATCGCGTCCTTGCCTACCGCAAGCTGTTCGACGACGGGCCCGCCACGATCGCCCGTTGGCTCGAGGCGACCAGGCCGAGGAGCGAGATCTCGCAGTCATGAGCATCGAGCGGACGCATCCTCGGATCCCTGCCGAGCGATACGCGGAGCGGCTGCGGCAGCTGTCGGGTCGCCTCCTGCTGCACGGGCTCGATGCCGCGCTGATCGGCGTCGGACCCGATCTCGACTACCTGACCGGCTACCGCGCCATGCCTCTCGAGCGGCTGACGATGCTCGCGGTCGTCGCCGGCCGACCGCCCGTCCTCGTCGTCCCTCGGCTCGAGGAGCCGGCTGCCCAGGCGGGATTGCGGACGTCCGTTGAGATCGAGACCTGGCTCGAGACGGAGGATCCACACGCCATCGTCGCCGCTCTCGTGGGACCGGCGAGACGTCGCGGAACGAAGCGGGTCGCCGTCTCGGATCGGCTGTGGTCGCTCCACCTGCTCCGCCTCCAGGCCGCCGCGCCGGGCACGCAATGGAGCTCGGCGACCGACGTCCTTCGCGAGCTGCGCATGATCAAGGACGCGGACGAGATCGAGCTGCTCCGGCTCGCCGGCGCCGCGGCCGACCGCGTCGTTGCCCAGATCGCCGCAGGTCCGATCGTCGGTCGGACCGAGGCCGACGTCGCGGCCGAGGTTCGAGCGCGACTGCTCGCGGAAGGGCACGAGCTCGCCGAGTTTGCGATCGTCGCCTCGGGCCCGAACTCGGCGTCGCCCCATCACGAGGCGTCCGACCGCGTCATTCAGGCGGGGGAGCCGATCGTCCTCGACATCGGCGGGGCGCTCGGCGGCTACGGAAGCGACACGACGCGAACCCTGTGGGTCACCGGCGGCGACGACGAGAAGGGCCCCGACGAGACGTTCCGCCACCTCTTCGGGGTCCTCCACGCGGCTCATCGCGCCGCCAGCGGCGCCGTCCGGCCCGGCGTCACCGCGGAATCGATCGACCGGGCCGCGCGGGACGTCATCGACGCCGAGGGCTACGGCGAGAACTTCTTTCACCGGACCGGGCACGGGATCGGGCTCGAAGGGCACGAGGAGCCCTATCTCGTTGCCGGCAACGCCGAGCCGATCGATGCCGGGATGGCGTTCAGCGTCGAGCCGGGGATCTACCTGCCGGGTCGGTATGGTGCGCGGATCGAGGACATCGTCGTGTGCGGGCTGGACGGCCCGATCGTGCTCAACAACGAGCCGCACGAGCTGCGCGTCGTCGCCGGCTGAGCGGTGGCGCCGTCGGGCCCGGCCTCGGCCCCTGCGTTATCATCGACCGACGGTGGACCGTCAGGGTCCGCCCACCACCGGCTTGAACGATGATTTCGACCTTCTTGCGGCGCCCAGGTGCCGCCGTCAGCTTCGCCGCAGGCCCACGCGGCATCGTCGGCTCGTGAGCCGGCGTCACCACGGCGGCCGGCCTCACCGCTCGAACGCGCCCGGCCGCCCGATCGACAGCTCGCGCCCCCTCGGCCCCGCCCATACGGATGAACCACCGCAGGCGGCGACTCCTGTCGCGTTCGAGCGGCGAGCCGAACCCGGCGGACCGTCGACGCGGACCGCTGACTCCGCCGAGCGTGCCCACCGAGCCTCGGGGATCGCCGACCCGATCCTCCACGCGGTCGCCGCACCGCAGGAGATGGCACCCTCCGCCGTGGAGATGGCGACCGCGCCAAGATCCCCGACCCACCAGGAACGCGAAGCCGGCAACCTCCCGAGCGACTCCGCCGGACCGAACGGCGTTCCGACAGACCATACCCATCCCGCTGGCGTCCCCGCCTCGGAGCACCTGGTCAACGGCAGCGGCCCCCGCCCCTCCAACGGTCACGCGATGGGCATCGGTGCCGCCTGTACGGCTCCACAGCTGCGTCGGTTCATCAAGAGCCGACCGTACGTCCCGATGCACGAGCTCCGCCGGCGGTTCGCGATCGACGGCGGCGACGATGAGGTCACCGCGGTCGATCTCGGCACGGGCCGGATCTACGTGGGGTTGCCATCGCGCGAAGGGTCGCTCCTCGGCGAGCTGCTCCGCGGCGGCGAGGTCGGCTACGAGCTCTCGCTCGACCCGCGAAGCCCGATCGTCGTCGGGCTCTATCCGATGCGGCCCGTCGCTCGCGGCTGACCGGGAAGGGCGCTGACAACAGCGGCGCGACCGGAGAATCCGCCGTCGTCCGGTCCGCCCGCGTACGATGAGGCCCGGGGGTCGGTGGGCGGCCGGCTGCTCGGCCCAGGACCAGGCGGAGGTCGATGAATGGCGCTGGCCGACGACACGGTGGTCCGCCACGCTCTACGGGCATCCGGGCTGTTCGGAGCCGCCGGAGAAGACGTCATCGACGCCCTCGTGCGGGTCCTGCGGATCCGCCGCTTCCGGCGCGGCGAGACCGTGTTCCACCAGGGGGACCCCGGTGACGCCCTCTTCATCATCGCGAGCGGCTCGGTCAAGGTCGTCCTCCCGAGCGAGGTCGGGCCCGAGCCGGCCATCGTCGCGATCCTCGGCCCCGGCGAGTTCTTCGGGGAGCTCGCGATCCTCGACGGGGCACCCCACTCGGCGACGATCGTGGCCGTCGAGTCGACCGAATCCCTGGTCCTCCATCGTGACGCCTTCCTCGCGCTGATCGACAGCGAGGCCGACCTGCGGCGCGCCCTCCTCGCATCGCTCGCAAGCGAGATCCGGCGTCTCACGGGCCACGTCGAGGATCTTCACTTCCTCGATCTCCCGGGACGGCTCGCATCGCGGATCCTCCGTCTCGCGGCCCACGAGCCTGTCACCGAGGAGGGCGTCCGGATCGCCTGGCCGTACACCCAATCCGAGCTCGCCGGGATGATCGGCGGGTCGCGCCAGTCGGTGAATCGCCTGCTGGCCGACCTCACGGATCAGGGCCTCGTCCGGCTCGAGCGGGACCATCTCGTCGTGGCCGACGTCGAACGGCTGGCTCGCACGGTCGACCGTTGACCGAGCGGGACTCGCTGAAGGCCATCCTTCGCGCAGTCGCCCTTCGGACGGAGGCTGCTCGCCGGCTCACGCCGCCGGCCGGAACGGCCGTCCTCGACTCGATCGTGGAGGCGACGGTCGCCCTCTTCGGCGCCGAGGCGGCCTCGATCGCCCTGTTCGACCCGGCGGAGGGCAAGCTGGTGTTCGCCGTGGCGGCCGGGGAGCACGGCAAGGAAGTCGTCGGTCTCGCGATCGATGCGAGCGAGGGGGTCGCGGGCTACGTGTACGCGACCGGCCAGCCGCTCGCGCTCGCCGACGTGGCCCGGGATGCCCGATTCGGACGGACGGTAGCCGAGCAGACCGGCTACGTGCCGCGCTCGCTCATCGCGGTACCCCTGATCGACGACGACGGCACGCTCGGCGTCCTCGAGGTGCTCGACAAGCGGGGCGAGGGCGGCTTCGACCTGCGCGACGTGGAGCTGGCGATGGTCTTCGCCCGGCAAGCGACCGTGGCGATCCGGGCCACCCGCGTCGAGCGCGACACCGACGCGTTGCTGCGCTCGGTGCTGGGCGGGCTCGCGGCAACCCTCGGCGGCGACGCGGGCGGGGATCCGGAAGCCGCTGGGGGACCGGGCATGGAGGTGGACGTCGACGGACTCATCCGCGACGCGGTCGTGGAGCTCGACCGCGACGACGAGGGTGCGCTCTGGGCGCTGGCCGACCAGATCGCACGGCTGCGCATGGCCGATCCCGGTCAGCTCGACCTCGTTCGGGAGCTCCTCGCGGTCCTGGTCCGACGCGCCGAGCGCGGCCACGGTCGCCCGGAGCGGATTCAGTGAGCGGCAGCCTTCCGGCCTGGAGCGAGCCCTTCTCCGCAGCGCGACGAGGCGGCCTCCGCCGACCCGAGGGTTTCGTGCCCATCGATCGCACGTGGGCGTTCGGTGCGGGCGACGGAGCGGGGGTGATGGTGGCGGTCGTCGACTCGGGGGTGGAGGGAGACCATCCCGCCGTCGGCGGCGCGCTCGCGACCAGCGTCCAGGTCCAGCTCGACGGCGAGGACTCGCGGGTGCTCCCGGACGCACCGATCGACGTCGTCGGCCACGGGACGGCCTGCGCCGGCATCGTTCACGCCCTGGCGCCGGCTGCGACGCTTGTCAGCGTCCGGGTCCTCGGCCCCGACAACCGTGGCAAGGGCCAGGCGTTTGCCGCGGGGATCGAGTGGGCGATCGACCAGGGCGCGTCGATCATCAACCTCAGCCTGTCGTCGCGGAGCGAATCGATGTTCGCGACGTTCCACCACCTGGCCGATCGAGCGTACTTCGCGAACGTCCTGCTCGTCTGCGCGGCGAACAACGTCGCCGTCGCGAGCTACCCGTCACTGTTCGCGGCGGTCGTCTCCGTCGCGGCCCACGATGTCCGCGACCCCGCTGTCTGGTATTACAACCCGCGTCCGCCGGTGGAGTTCGGGGCGTACGGGCTCGACGTGGAAGTGGCCTGGAAGGGTGGCGGCCGGATCGTCGCGACCGGCAACAGCTTCGCGGCGCCGCACATCGCCGGCTACGCGGCTCGAATCCGCGCCGCGCACCCGAGCGCCACGCCGTTCGAGATCAAGACGATCCTTGCCGCGACGGCAACCCCGCCGGCCAGCCGGCAGGGGGCGGGGGCCGGCGGTGACGCGGAGGCCGGAGACCCCGATCAGCTCAGCGGCGGCTGACTGTCGCCTTCGTCGTCGGTCCGGCGCTCCCCGCCGCCGACCGGACGTCGGATCGAATCGCCACCGGTGCCGGGCAGGCCCGGGAGCACCGAGTCCCCACCCGTGCCCGGAAGGCCCGGAAGGATCCCCTGGCTATGGCCCTCGACGTCATTGCTCTCATCGTGCTGCTCATCGCGCGGCAGCTTCGTCTGCTTCCCCATTGCCCTCGGCCCTCCATGACCAGTGACGGTTGTGTCGCTCGGGAATTCCGGGTGTTGTCGTCAGGATAGTGCGAACGAGACCGAAGCTCGATGTCCGCGCCGACCGGCGGGCTGTCATCTACGGCACACCGCCATCGGCTCGGCCACGGACCGCCGGAACGTCACTCCGGGGCCTGCGCGCCCTCCGCGATCGGCCGCGGCGTCCGGAGGTCGCGCAACGACGCCTGGTCGATGCCGGAGAACCGCGGCAAGTCGGGGCTGTTCGTTCGGTTCAGCCGTTCCGTGAGCTTCGAGAGGAACAGCGACCCGAGCTCCGGGATCGCCATGAGCCCACGGAGCGATGCGGCGGGCACCTCCATCACAGTCGTCGGCTGCTCCGCGACGACGGTCGCCGTCCGGCGGCTGCCCGTCAGCGCAGCGATCTCGCCGAAGAAATCGCCGGCCGCCATCGACGAGAGGGACTGGTAGCCGCCGCCCTCGGCCGGCGTCCCGGCAACCACCTGGCCGTCGAGGATGAAGTACGCGGCGTCGCCGATATCGCCCTCGCTGACGACCGTCGCCGCTTCGGGCACCTCCCGAATCCGTGATGAGCGGATCAGCTCCCGACGCTGGTCGTCGGTGAGCCGTGCGAGGGCCGGCAGATGGCCGGCCAGACGGTCGAAGTCGGCAAGGGTGGCGGGCCGCATCGGCCCGCTCTGGGCCGCAGCCGGAGCCGCGCCGCGGAGCGCCAGAACGGCGCGCCGCCACTCGACTGCCGGCCGACCGAGACCGGGCAGGATGCCGGTCCACAGGCCGGCGAGGATCAGGACGACCGAGCTCCCGATGACGAGCAGTCGGACGTCGATGATGTCGGCCAGGCCCGCGAGCGCGATGCCGATGAGGAACACGACGTCGCGGGCGACCGCAAAGGCGCTGAAGACGCGCCCTCGCAGCTCGCGTGGCGTCGCCCGCTGCATGATGAGCCGCTTCGAGATCGACGCCGGCGCGTTGAAGAAGCCGGAGATCGTCACGAGGGCGATCGCGAGGACGATCGACGTCGAGAGGCCGTAGAGCACCCCGGACAGGCCCATGGCGATCGTCGCGACGACGATCCAGGTCCCCTCCCGGAATCGTTCGGCCCATCTCGCCATCAGCAGGCTGCCGACGACGAACCCGATCGACGTGACGCCCTCCTGCAGCCCATAGCCGAACTCGCCCGCCTTGAGCACGTGCAGGGCGAACGGCAGGAGCAGCACGTTCCACAGCCCGAACGAGAGATAGACGGGCACGGAGGCGAGGAAGAGCGATCGCAGGATCGGCGTCCCGAGGAGCGTCGAGACCCCTTCCTTCAGGTTCTCGATGACGACCCCGACGCTCGTCTCGCCCTCGGCCTCCACCTTCCCGACGCGAAGGAAGAGGAGACACCCGGCCGAGAAGAGGAACGTCAGGGCATCGAGCCAGAAGGCCCAGTCGATGTCGAACGCGGCGGCGAGCAGGCCGGACAGCGCAAACCCGACGGAGGTCGAACCGAACGAGCTGATCATGATCCAGGAGTTCGCGGCCGCCAGCTCCTCGTCGGAGGCGACCTCGGGCAGGAGCGCATCGTTGGCCGGGTTGAAGAACTGTGAGATCGCGCTGATGAGGGCCACCGCGACGTAGAGCAATGCGAGGTTGATCCCGATCAGGAATGGGATCGAGGCGACGATCGCGGCGCGCAGCACGTCGGCGATGACCATGATCTTCCGACGGTCATAGCGGTCGACGAACACACCGGCGACGAGGCCGACGAAGAGCGTCGGGATCGACACGGCCATGAACATCAGGCCGACCGAGAGGGCCGAGCCGGTCACGCGGAAGACCAGGATGCCGGCGGCGAGGTCCGTCAGTGCCGTCCCGATCGTCGAGACGAGCTGGGCCGACCACAGCAAGCGGAAGTCGCGCTTCCGGAAGACGGAGAACGGCGACGGCGCTGGCGGCGCCGCCGCCTCGGCCGGAATCGCGTCGGGGGCGCCGGTCTCCGC
>DATAQF010000099.1:0-3906 GCA_036264795.1 Candidatus Limnocylindrales bacterium
GACCCAATGGCCATCCTCGAGGCCATCGGCCGCGGGGCGGAGGCGTCCGGCAAGCGCCGCGACCTGGACCTCCTGCTCATCCCCGATCGCCCGGCCGCCATCACCGCAGCATTCGAGCGAGCGCGACCGGGCGACATCGTCCTGCTCGCCGGCAAGGGTCACGAGCAGTCGATCATCGGGCCAGATGGACCGGTCGCCTACGACGAGCGTTCGACTGCTCTGGAGGCGCTCGACGCCCTCGGCTTCGGCCTGCCGAACGGAACGGGGCGCTGATCGCGCATGCGCGGTTGTCTGTTCGTCCTGATCGTTGGCGCGGCGCTCGTCCTGGGGGCGGCCTGGTTCGGCGCGCCGCCGATCGCGTCGACGGCGATCTCGTCGATCCTCAACGGCAGCGGGTACCGGGCGGCATCGTCGACGGTGACGACCACGGCGAGTCCGCCGCTCCGGCTGCTCCTCGGCCACGCCGATCGGGTGACGATCGACGGTCGCGACGTCACGTGGCGCACCTTCAAGGCCGGTCGGCTGCAGCTGACGCTCGACGACGTCGACCTGTTCGCGCGGACCGCCGGGACGATCCACGGCTCGATCACCGCGGCGCAGCTCCAGGCGAGCGATCCGAGCGCGGCGCCCACCGCCGACGTCACGATCGACGGGACCGGATCGAGGGCCGCGGCGACGATCCGAGTTCCGGGTACGGCCGTCGACGCCCTCGTCCGGAATGGGGTGGCGAAGCAGTACGGCGTCGCCGTCACGGCCACGGCGCTCCTCGCACCGAACACGCTCCGGATCACGACCTCCGGCCTGATGCTCGAGGGCAGGCTCGCGATCGACGCCGGAGGCGCACTCGTCCTCGTCACGCGCCTCGGCTCATCCGACCTGTTCCGCTTCGACCCGTCGTTTCCGATCGCCCTGACCGCCGTCCACGTCAAGGGCTCGGACCTCGAGCTCACCGGCACGCTCGACGCCGAGGTCCTCCTCGGCGGTTGATAGGGCGGGCGGTGCACGCGGGAGCCGCTGCTATCCTTGAGTGACATGGCTCAACCGCGCACCACGACCGAGGACGCCGGCGCCCCTCGTCCGGGCGTCGGGAGTCGGGGCGCCCGGTCGAAGGCAGCGGCGGTCGTGGCCGCGCCGGCGACGAAATCGAGCGTGCAGGCGCCGGCCACGCCGGTGAAGGCGTCGGCAGCCGTCGGCTCGGCCCCTCCCGCATCGACCGAACCGAAGCCCAGGGCGAAGCCGAAAGGCCCTCGACGGACCACGAGCCAGCGGAGCGGCGCTGGGTCGACTCCCGAGACGCCCGATCTTGACGCTCTCCGCGAGCGGCTGATCAGCACGGTGCGCGCCCACTATCCGCAGGCGGACCTCGAACCAATGAGGCAGGCGTTCGACCTCGCCGTCGAGGCCCACACGGGCCAGGTTCGCGCGACCGGTGAACCATACGTGACCCACCCCGTCGCGTCCGCCCAGATCACGGCCGAGCTCGGCATCGACCCCATCGCGGTGACCGCCGCCCTTCTTCACGACGTGCCCGAGGACACCGAGTACAGCCTCTCGGACATCGAGGATCGGTTCGGGGCGGAGGTCGCCCGGCTAGTCGACGGCGTCACCAAGCTGTCGAAGTTCAGCACGCATAGCCACGAGCAGCAGCAGGCCGAGAACATCCGCAAGATGCTCCTCGCGATGGCCGAGGACATCCGGGTCGTCCTCATCAAGCTCGCGGACCGGCTCCACAACATGCGGACCCTGTACGGCCTCCCATCGGAGAAGCAGCACCGCATCGCCCGCCAGACGATGGAGATCTACGCCCCGCTGGCGGAGCGGCTCGGCATCTGGCAGATGAAATGGGAGCTCGAGGACCTCGCCTTCAAGGCCCTCGAGCCGGATCGGTTCCGCGAGCTCGCCCGCCTCCTCGACACGCGCCGCAAGGGCCGCGAGGACTACATCAGCCGGGCGATCGCCGAGCTCACGCCGAAGCTGAAGGACGCCGGCATCGACGCCGACCTCCAGGGCCGCCCGAAGCACATCTACAGCATCGACAAGAAGATGCAGCGCAAGTCGGCCGAGTTCGCCGAGATCTACGACGTCTATGCGATCCGGATCCTCGTCGACGATGTCCGCGACTGCTATGCGGCCCTCGGCGTCGTCCACGCGCTGTGGCGCCCGATCCCGGGCCAGTTCGACGACTATATCGCCGTGCCGAAGAACAACTTGTACCAATCCCTGCACACGGCCGTCATCGCCCTCGACGGCAAGCCCCTCGAGATCCAGATCCGGACCCAGGCGATGCACCAGGTCAGCGAGGTCGGCATCGCCGCCCACTGGCGATACAAGGAAGGCTCGAAGAGCGACCGCGAATACGACGCGAAGCTCGCCTGGCTCCGCCAGCTGATGGACTGGCAGCGGGACGTCAGCGATGCGACCGAGTTCGTCGAGGGGATCAAGCTCGACATCTTCCAGGACCAGGTCTTCGTGTTCACCCCGAAGGGCGACATCAAGGACCTGCCGGCGGGCGCCACGCCGCTCGACTTCGCGTATCGGATCCACACCGACGTCGGCCACCGGACGATCGGGGCGAAGGTCAACAACCGGCTCGTCCCGCTCGACTACCGGTTGAAGAACGGCGACATCGTCGAGATCGTCACGACGAAGGGCGAGCACGGGCCGTCCCGCGACTGGATGAACGTCGTCCGGACCTCGCATGCCCGGGAAAAGATCCGCCAGTGGTTCAAGCGCAAGGATCGCGACGAGAACATCGTTCACGGCCGCGAATCGCTCGAGCGCGAGCTCCGGCGACTTGCCCGCAAGAGCCTCCAGAGCGTGGGCACCGAACGGATCGCGGAGGTCGGCAAGCAGTACAACCACGAGACGCTCGACGACTTCTACGCGGCGATCGGCTATGGCGCGGTCAGCGCCCAGCAGGTCGTCATGCGGCTCGGCGTCCTCGACGACGCGGAGGTCGGCCTCCCGACCGTCGCCCCGGCCAACGTTCCGCCGCGGACCGGCGGCGTCCGGGTCAAGGGTGTCGGCGACCTCCTGGTTCGGTTCGCGAAGTGCTGCCACCCGATCCCCGGCGACCCGATCGTCGGCTTCATCACCCGTGGCAAAGGCGTGACCGTCCATCTCCGGTCCTGCCCGACGGTCCTGAACGAGCGCGAGGTCCCGCGACTGATCGAGGTCGACTGGGAGGCCGCCCCGGCCCAGACATACCCGATCGCGATCCGCGTCGAGGGCTACGACCGGACCGGCCTGCTCAACGACATCACCCAGGTGGTGGCCGAGAACAAGGTGAACATCGTGGCCGCGGCGGTCCAGGTCAACCCGGACCACACCGCGATCGTGACGGCGACGCTCCAGGTCGCCTCCGTTTCCCAGCTCGCCCGGGTGATGGGCCGGATCGAGGCGCTGAAGGACGTCCTGAGCGTCCAGCGCGACCTCAACTAGGCGCGCGACCCCGGGCCGCGGCGCCTGCGGTTCGCCGGTTCCTCGCTGCGCCGCCCGCCCCGCCGGCGCCGCCCGCCCCGCCGGCGCCGCGCCGCTGCGTGCGCCCGTGTTCTGCCGGATACCAACCCCCGTAGTGGGCGCCGGGTTTTCGCCGCCAATGGGGGCGGATTTGGACCAACGGTTAGCGCCCGAGGGCTAACCCATAGCCGGATCGGGTGCGATCGCGTCCCCGCGTGGTCGAATCCGCCGCCTTTCACTACCCCGGCTGGTAAGCGACGGAAACGGTCGCTCCGCTGCCGCGAGTGTCGCCGGGCCACCGAGTCTCCTTCTCAGCTTCTGCCGGATACCAACCCCCGTAGTGCGCGGCGGGGTTCGCCTCGCGAGCCGTCCTGATCCGGGCAGCCGGTTAGCGTTTATGGGCTAACCGGAAGCCGGATCGGGTGCGATCAGCCCGTCGGGCGGCCG
>DATAQF010000123.1:0-7045 GCA_036264795.1 Candidatus Limnocylindrales bacterium
ATGGACCGCCGGGCCGCGTCGAGGATCTCGACGACATGGGCCGCCTGCTCCGCGCTGGCTCGGTGCGGCCGTCCCTCGTGGATGGCGACGGCCATCTCGGCGACCCCGCGTGCCCATGCCGTGCCGCGGACGCCGGGCCGAACGAGCTCGACCGGCTCGTACTCCCCGCCGAAGGGACCGATCTCGACCGTGGCGTCGAAGTCGCTGAAGCTGCCGAGCGCCAGCGAGGCGTCGTCCCCGTGAAACTCCAGCGTGCCGAGCTGCTTAGCCGGCCGGCCGACGTAGAAGCTGGTCGTGAGCCGCATCACCGGACCGCTCGCAAGCTCGAGCGCTACGACGATCAGGTCCGGGCTCCCGATCCGGTAGCGTGCCCCGTCGAGCGTCGTTCGGTCCGGCTTCAGGTCCCAGCCCCAGGCACGGACGGAGCGCGCCGGGCCGAGCATCGTCGTGACGATCGTCAGCGGGTACACGCCGACGTCGACGAGCACGCCGACGTCGTAGAAGGGGATCGGTGCCGGATGCCACGTCTCGATCCGGCCCCAATTGACGTCGGCATAGATCGCCCGGACGGTCCCGAGCCGGCCGCTCCTGACCTGCGCGGCTGCGGTCTGCTGCGCCTCTCCGAGAAACGTCGACGGCGAGCACCCGAGGCGCACGCCGCGCGTCGCCGCGAGGTCCACGAGTTCGCGGGCCTCGCTCGTGCGCAGGGCCAGCGGCTTCTCGCTGTAGACATGGCGGCCCGCTTCGATCGCCCGCCTCGTGACGGCGTGGTGGGCCTGGTGGACCGTCAGGTTCACGATGACGTCGACCTCGTCGTCGCGAAGGAGGTCGTCGAGCGACGCATGGACGCGACATCCGTGTGTCTCCGCGAACGCTCGCGCCCGGGCCGGGTCGAGGTCAGTGGCGGCGACGAGCCGGATCTCCGGCTGGTTCGGGATGTCCGTGGCATAGCCGCCCGCGATGTTCCCGGTGCCGACGATGCCGATGCCGAGCGCGTCCACGAAACGCAGGCTACGGCATCGGCGCCGGTCCGGAAGGACGCGTCTGCGAGCAGCCCGCGCGATCCGCGCGACACGCCCTGGCTCGCTATCGTCTCCGCATGCGGACCGGCCAGATCGCGCTCCAGCTCTACACCGTGCGGCGCCCCGCGGCCGTGGATCTCGGCGGCACGCTCGACTCGGTGGCCGCGGCCGGCTACCGAGCGGTCGAGCTGGCGGGGCTGCCGGAAACGCCGCCCGGGGAGCTGGCCGGCCTGCTCCGCCGGAACGGCCTTCGGGTGGTCGCGTCCCACGAGGGCATCGAACAGCTTCGGAGCGACGTCTCGGGGTTGGCCGAACGGCTGACGGAGGTGTCGTGCCCGCGCGTGATCGTGCCGTGGATGCCCGAGGAGGACCGGCGCTCAGCGGACGGCGTTCGCCGCTTCGCAGCCGAGCTGGGTGGGTATGCCCGAACGCTCGACCGACACGGGATCCGGCTCGGCTACCACAACCACTCGTTCGAATTTGCGCGGCTGGAAGGGACCACGGTCTGGGACGTGCTCCTCGCGGAGCTCCCGCCCGAGGTCGAGCTCGAGCTCGACGTGTATTGGGCGTCGGTCGGCGGGCGCGACCCCGTCGCGGAGATCCGGGCGATCGCGGACCGCGTGCGCCTGCTCCACATGAAGGATCGCGCGGCGGGCGCCGAAGCTCATGACGCGCCGCCCGGTGAGGGGACCCTGCCATTCCCATCGATCGTCGACGCGGCTCGGGACGCCGGCGTCGAGTGGTACGTCGTCGAGCAGGACGAACCCGAGGAACCGCTGGCGGACATTGCCCGCGGCCTCGCCTACCTGGAGACGCTCGCCGGCTGAGGGCGGCCCGCCGGCGGGACGGACGCCTGCGATGCTCGCGGCCGACCGGAGGGCGGATTTCGGTGCGCACGAGGCCGGCAAACGGCGTACGGTCCGCGAATGGACGTCGCCCTGGTCCATGGCTCGTATCACGGCGCGTGGTGTTGGGACTTCCTGACGCCCGAGCTGGAGCGTCTGGGTCATCGGGTCACGACCGTGGATCTGCCGGTCTCGGACCCGGGCCTCGGCGCCGACCACTACGCGCGTGTCGTCGAACGGGCGCTGGAGCCGGACAGCGAGCCGGTCCTCGTCGGCCATTCGATGGCGGGCCTCGTCATCCCGCTCGTCGCTGCCCGCAGGCCGGTGCGTCGCCTGATCTTCCTCGCGGCGATGTTGCCGGTGCCCGGCGCGAGCATGAACGACCAGCGGGCGTCCGAGCCCGTGGACGGTCGCGTGGCGCCGCGGACGTCAGAGTGGACCGATCTCGGTGACGACGTCTGGATGGTCGGACCGAACACGGCGACCGAGCTGTTCTTCCATGATGCGCCGGCCGCCGTCGCGCGCTGGGCCACCGCTCGTCTGCGGCCCCAGTCCTATCGAGTCATGAACGAGATCACCCCGCTCGCCGCCTGGCCCAGCGTCGAGAGCAGCTCGATCGTCTGTCGCGACGACCGGGCGATCAACCCCGACTGGGTTCGGGCGACCGCGCGCGACCGGCTCGGCACGACCGCGCTCGAGATCGAGGGTGCTCATTCGCCGTTCCTCACCCGGCCCGCCGACCTCGCCCGGATCATCGATCGTCTCAGCCACGGCGAGGCAGCCGCGATCCAGGGTCGCTGACCGTCCGTTCGTATCGGGGCTGATCGACGAACCCGGTTGCCCGGCATGCGACCGATGGGCCGTCGCGATAGGGTGACGGCGGGAGGGCCCGATGCCCGATCTCAATGCCCTGGATTCGCAGCTCGCCCGATTCGTCATCGAGCGCGGCCTCGGGCTCATCTACCTGGTCGCGTTCGTCGTCGCGGCGCGCCAGTTCGTTCCGCTCCTCGGCGAGCACGGACTCGAGCCCGCCCCGCGCTTTCTGCGGCGGGTCAACTTCCTGCAGGCGCCCAGCCTGTTTCATCTTCGCTACTCGGACCGCCTCCTGAGGGTCGTCGCCTGGGTGGGGGCCGTCCTCGCCGGTTCGATCGTGATCGGCCTGCCTCAGCAGGCCCCGCTGCCCGTCACGATGCTCGCCTGGTTCGCGCTGTGGGCCCTGTATCAGTCGATCGTCAATGTCGGCCAGACCTTCTACAGCTTCGGCTGGGAGACGCTGCTGCTCGAGGCGGGCTTCCTCGCGATCTTCCTCGGAAACGAATCGATCGGCCCGCCGTGGCCCGTCATCCTGCTGTTCCGATGGCTGGCCTTCCGGGTGGAGTTCGGCGCCGGGCTCATCAAGCTCCGAGGGGATCCCTGCTGGCGCAATCTGACCTGCATGGAGTGGCATCACGAGACGCAGCCGATGCCGAATCCGCTCAGCTGGTTCTTCCACCGCCTGCCGCGCCCGATCCATCGGGTCGAGGTCATCGGCAACTTCGTCGCCCAGCTCGTCCTGCCACTCGGGCTGTTCCTGCCCCAACCGATCGCCTCGATCGCCGCGCTCCTGATGATCGGGACTCAGCTGTACCTCGTCGTGAGCGGCAACTACGCCTGGCTGAACTGGCTCACGATCGTCGTGGCGGCCGCGGGGATCGCGGACACGGTCGTTCCGTCGGGTGTGCTCGGGGCGTTCGGGCTGGATCGGGGGCCGGGGCTCGTCGGGGCGACGCCCGCCTGGTTCCTCATCGCGGTCATCGCCCTCGTCATCCTCGTCGTGACGCTGAGCTGGTTCCCGGTTCGCAACATGGCCAGCCCCGCCCAGGCGATGAACGCCTCATTCGAGCCGTTTCATCTCGTGAACACGTACGGCGCCTTCGGGACGGTTGGGCGGACGCGCTACGAGGTCATCGTGGAGGGCACGAGCGGCGAGCCCGATGACGGGAGAGCCTGGCTCGAATACGGTTTCAAGGGCAAGCCGGGCGATCCACACCGACTGCCACCGCAGGTCGCACCGTACCATCTGCGCCTGGACTGGCTGATGTGGTTCCTGCCGCTCTCGCCGATGTACGGCGACGGCTGGTTCATCCCGTTCCTCGGACGGCTGCTCGAAGGAGACCCGGCGATCCTGCGCCTGCTTCGCGAGAATCCCTTCCCGGACAGACCACCGCGGTACGTCCGCGCGCAGCTCTATCGCTACCGGTTCAGCACGTGGCGGGAGCTGCGCGACACTCGGGCCTGGTGGGTTCGCACGCCCGCCGGCGAGTTCGTTCGACCGATCCGGCTTGCCACGTCGCCGGAAGCCGAGCGAGCGAGCCCAAGCGGCGACCAGGGCATACCAGGCCCCGACGGCGCCGAGGCGCTCGCAACGGGCGGCGGGTGACCGCCACGCACGGTGACGCGGTCGACGCGGTCATCGTGGGCGGAGGCCCGAACGGGCTGGCCGCCGCGATCGTCCTGGCTCGTGAAGGGCACTCCGTCACCCTGCTTGAGGGTGCCTCGACCGTGGGCGGCGGCGTCCGTTCGGCCGAGCTCACCCTGCCGGGCTTCGTCCACGACGTCTGCAGCGCGATCTACCCGTTCGGCCGGACGTCTCCGTTCTTCCGACAGACGCCGCTGGAGCGGCGCGGTGTGGTCTGGATCGAGCCACCGTTTTCCATCGGCCATCCGCTCGACGACGGGACCGCGGTCCTCGTGGAGCGCGACGTCGAGGCGACCGCTGAGCGGCTGGGCCCGGACGGCGACGCCTATCGACGAACCCTCGGCCCGATCGTCCGTGACTGGGCCCGACTGATGCCGGACCTCCTCGCCCCGTTCCACGTGCCGCTGTCGCCGCAGCGGGCGATCGCGATGGCCGGCTTCGGGCTCGTCGCGCTCCGGTCCGCGGCGTCGGTCGCGGGACGGTTCCAGGGCGAGCGTGCGCGGGCGCTGTTCGCGGGCGCGGCCGCCCACTCGCAGATCGACCTCGGGGAGCCCGTGAGCGCCGCCGCCGGTCTCGTCATGCTCGCCAGCGCCCATTTCGACGGCTGGCCGCTTCCCGCGGGAGGCGCGGGCCGCGTATCCGAAGCGCTCGCCGCGGAGCTCATCGGCCTCGGCGGATCGATCGAGACCGGCCGTCCGATCGCCCGACTCGACGACCTCCCGCCACACCGCGTGGCGCTCCTCGACGTGGCCCCGAGGCAGGTCCTTGCGATGGCCGGTGAGCGGCTGCCGGCGGGCTACCGGCGGGCGCTCGAACGCTTCCGGCACGGTCCGGGAACGTTCAAGCTCGATCTCGCCCTCGACGGCCCGGTGCCATGGCGCGCCCGAGAGCTCGATCGCGCCGGAACGGTTCACGTCGGTGGCACGTTCGAGGAGATCGCCCGATCGGAGGAGGTCGTGACCCGCGGCCGCCTCCCGGATCAGCCGTTCGTGCTCGTCGCCCAGCAGAGCCGCTTCGATCGGTCACGCGTTCCCGATGGCCGCGAGACGTTGTGGGCGTACTGCCACGTCCCGAACGGCTCGGACGCCGACATGACCGAGCCGATCCTCCGCCAGATCGAGCGCTTTGCGCCCGGGTTCCGAGATCGGATCCTCGCCTCCGCGGCGCATGGGCCGGCCCAGTTCGAGGCGTACAACCCCAACGACGTCGGAGGCGATATCGGCGGTGGGCGGCTGGACCTTCGCCAGCTGTTCACGCGGCCCAGTCTCCGCCTCTTCGACCCGTACTCGACCCCGGATCCGTCGATCTTCCTGTGCTCCGCATCGACGCCGCCGGGCGGCGGCGTTCATGGCATGGCCGGCCTCCACGCCGCGCGGTCCGCGGCCCGCCGACTCCAGTAGGCGCATGCCGCAACGGGTCCTGAGCGCGGGTGAGCTGAATCGGGCGCTTCTCGCGCGCCAGCTGCTGCTCGAGCGAGCCGATCTCTCGATCCCCGACGCCCTCGAGCAGGTCGGCGGGCTCCAGACGCAGTACGCGCCATCCGGCTACGTCGGCCTCTGGACCCGACTCGCCGGGTTCGCGCGGGGCGACCTCACCCAGGCACTGGAGGATCGAACGGCCATTCAGGCGACGTTGATGCGGATGACGATCCATCTCGTCTCGGCGCGGGAGTTCTGGCGCTACGCGGTGGGCATCCGCGAGGCGCGCCGGACCTGGGCGTTGCGACTCGGGAGTGGTCAGGCCGGCGAGGGACACTTCGTCAACGCCGCCGCCGAGATCCGGGCCGCGCTGGCCGAAGGGCCGATGACCGTCAAGGAGCTCGGGGCGGTCGGGGCGGGCTTCGTCGGCCATCTCGGGCTGTGGGTCGACCTCGTTCGAGTGCCGCCGTCCGGCACGTGGGAGCGGCGCCGGGCGGACCGGCTCGGGCTCGCCGAGGATTGGGTGGGACCGCCTGACGCGACCGAAGACGAAGGCCTCGCCCACATCGTTCGGGCGTACCTCCGTGCGTTCGGTCCTGCGCCCTGGCGCGACATCGCATCCTGGGCCGGCCTCTCGGTCGCGGACGCGCGGCGGGGTGGGGGAGGGCTGAGCCTGGTCCACCTTCGCGACGAGGAAGGTCGCCACCTCGTCGATCTGCCCGATGCGCCGATTCCGGACGCGGCGACGCCGGCGCCCATCCGGTTCCTGGCGCACTGGGATGCCTGCCTGCTCGTCCACGCCCGCCGGTCCGGGATCCTGCCGGAGCCGTATCGATCGCGGGTCTTCCACACGCGGAACCCGTTCTCGGTCGGGACGTACCTCGTCGACGGCCGGGTCGCGGGCGCGTGGTCCCTCCGCGAGGGTCGGGTGATCCTGGACCCCTACGAGGAGCTATCGGCCCGTGACGGGCGGGCCGTCGAGCGGGAGCGCGAGGCGCTCGAGGCATTCCACGCCTGAGGGGATGGCCACGCGGGCGATGGGGTTCAGGGCAGGCGGTTGATCCCCGTGTGGAGGTATGCCGTGAACGGTGCGCTCAGCGCTCGGACCGCGTGGATGCGGACGCCGGTCGTCAACGTGCTGATCGCCATTCCGCGACCGAGATAGATCCCGACGTGGCTGCCATTGCCCCAGATCACCAGGTCACCGGGAGTCGCGTACGTCCGGCTCGTCCGGCCACGGAGGCGGAAGTAGCGATAGAGCGCGGACGCGGACCGAAGCGTCCCGCCGCCGATCAGGCGCAG
>DATAQF010000127.1:0-5128 GCA_036264795.1 Candidatus Limnocylindrales bacterium
CAGGCCCGCTGACGCCCGACCGCTGCCAGCAGGAGGCAATCGAGAGCCCATGACGACCGCCGCTCCGACCGCGACCGGGCGGGTGATCCAGATCACCGGTCCCGTCGTCGACATCGAGTTTCCCGCCGGCCAGCTGCCGGCCATCTACAACGCCGTCGAGATCGAGCGCGAGGGCCAGGAGCCGCTCACCTGTGAGGTCCAGCAGCACCTCGGCAACAACTGGGTCCGCTCGGTGGCGATGACGACGACCGACGGCCTCGCCCGGGGCGTGCCGGTGCTCGATACGGGCGGCCCGATCTCCGTGCCGGTCGGCGAGGTCACCCTCGGCCGCGTCTTCGACGTCCTCGGCAACGCGATCGACGGCAAGGACCCGGTGTCGCGCGAAAACGTGCTCCCGATCCATCGGCCCGCCCCGGCGTTCGACCAGCAGACGACAGAGGTCGAGGTCTTCGAGACCGGCCTCAAGGTCATCGACCTGATCTGCCCGTTCAAGAAGGGCGGCAAGATCGGGATCTTCGGCGGCGCCGGCGTCGGCAAGACCGTCATCATCCAGGAGCTGATCCGGAACGTCGCCCAGGAGCATGCCGGCGTGTCCGTCTTCGCCGGCGTCGGCGAGCGCTCGCGCGAGGGCAACGACCTCATCCACGAGATGACCGAGTCGGGCGTCATCGCGAAGACCGCGTTCGTCTTCGGCCAGATGAACGAGCCGCCCGGCGCTCGCCAGCGGGTCGGTCTGACCGGCCTGACGATGGCCGAGTACTTCCGCGACGAGGAGCATCGCGACGTCCTCCTCTTCATCGACAACATCTTCCGGTTCACCCAGGCGGGTTCCGAGGTCTCGGCCCTGCTCGGGCGGATGCCGTCGGCCGTCGGCTACCAGCCGAACCTCGCGACGGAGATGGCCGCCCTCCAGGAGCGGATCACCTCGACGAAGAACGGCTCGATCACCTCGCTCCAGGCCGTCTTCGTTCCCGCCGACGACTACACCGACCCGGCGCCGGCAACGACGTTCGCCCACCTCGACTCGACGATCCGCCTCGAGCGGGCGATCGCCGAGCTGGGCATCTACCCGGCCGTCGACCCGCTGACCTCGACGTCGCGCGTCCTCGACCCGAACATCGTCGGCCAGGATCACTACGACGTGGCCCGCGAGACGCAGCGCGTCCTCCAGCGCTTCCAGGATCTCGAGCAGATCATCGCGATCCTCGGCATCGACGAGCTGTCGGAGGAGGACAAGAGCACGGTCGCCCGTGCCCGCCGCCTCCAGCGGTTCATGAGCCAGCCGTTCTTCGTGGCCGAGGTCTTCACGGGCCGACCCGGCAAGTACGTCCCGATCAAGGACACGGTCGCGTCCTTCAAGGAGATCCTCGAGGGCAAGACCGACGACCTGCCGGAGCAGGCGTTCTTCCTGGCCGGCACGATCGACGACGTCCGCGCGAACGCCGAGAAGCTGGCGAGCTGAGTCGATGCCGATCCAGCTCGACATCGTGACGCCGGAGCGGCTCGCCTTCTCCGAGGAGGTCGACGCCGTGACGGTGCCCGGCAGCGAGGGCGAGCTCGGCATCCTCCCGCATCACGCTCCGCTCGTCTCGACGCTCGGCGTCGGCGAGCTGCGGATTCGAAAAGGCTCGACCGAGGAGGCCTTCGCGATCTTCGGCGGGTTCCTCCAGGTCCTGCCGAACAAGGTCGTCGTGCTTGCCGAGACCGCCGATATGGCCTCGGAGATCGACGTCGAGCGGGCCCAGGAGGCCCGGCGCGAGGCCGAGAAGACGCTCGAATCCGGGTATCACGAGGGCGTCGACCTCGCCGCGGCGCGGGCCGCTCTGCAGCTCGCGCTGCTCCGGATCCGGATCGCCGAGGGGCATCGCCGAGAGGGTCGCCGACATCGCGGCTAGAGTGGCCGCTCGACATGGCTGACGCGAGACCGTTCCACTGGGAGTTCACGCCCGAGCCGGTGACCCGTGAGGTCTTCCGGATCGAGGGCGGCGTTCCGCTGACCGGGCAGGTCCCGATCAGCGGGTCGAAGAACGCGGCGCTCAAGATGCTCGCGGCGGCGACACTCACCGGCGAGCGCTGCCGCTTCACGAACGTGCCCGAGATCGAGGACGTCCGGGTCATGGCCGAGACGCTCCGCGACCTCGGGGTCGTCGTCGACCATCCCGAGACGGGCGTCTACGAGGTTGCCTCGGGCGACGTGGAGTGGCTGTTCGTCCCGCTCGAGGCCGCCGCGAAGATGCGAGCCTCGTTCATGCTCCTCGGCCCACTCCTGAGCCGGTTCGGCCGGGTCATCATCAGCAACCCGGGTGGCGACCGGATCGGCCGCCGCCCGGTCGATCTCCACGTCGAGGCGATGCGGACCCTCGGCGCGACGATCGAGTACCGCAACGGCTACTACTTCGCGACCGCCCCGGGACGGCTCCGCGGGACGGAGGTCCGGTTCCCGTTCGTGTCG
Source organism: Candidatus Limnocylindrales bacterium (assembly GCA_036264795.1). Taxonomy (GTDB): domain Bacteria; phylum Chloroflexota; class Limnocylindria; order Limnocylindrales; family CSP1-4; genus CF-46. The sequence goes on from DATAQF010000127.1 coordinate 2,453, forward strand.
GTGATGGGCACCGAGAACGCGATGCTCGCGGCGACGCTCGCGGACGGCCACACCGTCATCCGGCCGGCGGCCCAGGAACCCGAGGTCGAGGACCTCATCGAGTTCCTCCAGAAGATGGGCGCCGAGATCGAGCGGACCTACCCGGACACGATCGAGGTCCACGGCCGGCGCCGGCTGCGCGGCGCAGACCACCGGGTCATCCCCGATCGGATCGAAGCCGGGACCTTCGTCGTCGCGGGGGCCGTGACCGGCGGACGGATCCGCCTGACGGGTGCGCCGTGCGACCACATGACGGCGTTCCTCGACGTCCTCCGTCGGGCCGGTGTCGGCCTCGTGTGCGAGGGCGAGACGATCGACGTCGATGGCTCGGCGCTGCTCGACGGCGGCTTCCAGGCGGTGGACGTCGAAACCGCGCCGTATCCGGGGCTGCCGACCGACATCCAGCCGCCGACGTCGGTCCTGCTCACCCAGGCGTCCGGGGTCTCGAACGTCCACGAAGCGATCTTCGAGGACCGGCTCGAATGGCTTTCGGAGCTCAGCCGGATGGGCGCACGGGTCGAGATCGTCGACAAGAACCACGCCCGGATCCACGGTCGGACGGAGCTCCACGGCGCCGAGGCGGAGATCGGCGACCTCCGGGCCGGCGCGTCCCTGATCCTCGCGGCGATGGCCGCCCGGGGCGTGTCCACGATCCAGGGTGCGCACCACGTCCAGCGGGGGTATGAGAACATCGAGCGCAAGTTCGCGGACCTGGGCGCCAGAATCGCGCGCCTCGAAGAAGGGACTGATTCCACCAGCTCATGAAGATCGGCATTGATCTCGGCACGGCCAACATCCTCGTCTACGTCAAGGGCAAGGGGATCGTGATCACGGAGCCGTCCGTGGTGGCGGTGTCGGACGACAACCGCATCGTGGCCGTGGGCGACGAGGCACGGGAGATGATCGGCCGGACGCCCGGCAACATCACCGCAATCCGACCGATGAAGGACGGCGTCATCGCCGATTACGTGATCACCGAGGCGATGCTTCGGCACTTCATCGGCAAGGCCACGAAGGGCCGCATCGGGATCAGCCGGCCCGAGGTGATGATCAGCGTGCCCGCCGGGGTCACCTCGGTGGAGAAGCGCGCGGTTCGCGACGCGGCTCTCAAGGCCGGCGCCAAGGAGGCGTACCTGATCGAGGAGCCGCTGGCCGCCGCGATCGGCGCGAATGTCCCGATCAGCGGCCCGTCCGGCAACATGGTCATCGACATCGGCGGCGGGACGAGCGAGATCGCGGTCATCGCGCTCGGCGGGATCGTCGTCTCGACGTCGCTGCGGGTCGGCGGCAACAAGTTCGACGAGCACATCGCCACGTACATCCGCAAGAAATACAACCTGATGATCGGCGAACGAACGGCCGAAGAGGTGAAGATCCAGATCGGGACGGCCCTGCCGCTCGAGCGCGAGCTGCAGATGGAGGTCCGTGGCCGCGACCTGATCGCCGGCCTGCCGCGGACGATTCCGATCACGAGCTCCGAGGTCATGGAAGCGATCGAAGCCCCCCTCCAGCAGCTCGTCACGGCCGTCCGCCTCGTGCTCGAGCAGACGCCGCCCGAGCTCAGCTCGGACATCATCGACAAGGGGATGGTGATGTCCGGCGGAGGCGCCCTGCTCCGCAACATCGACAAGCTCCTCACCCAGGTCACCGGCGTGCCCTGTCACGTCGCCGAGAACTCGCTCAACTGCGTCGCGCTCGGGACCGGTCTCGCCCTCGAGCACTTCGACTTCTTCAAGAAGTCGCTCGTCTCCCAGGTCTGACGGCAATCGATGAGCGGCGGGGCTCCGGCTGACGTTCGACCGTCCCCACGCCCGCGCTTCTTCGCCGACCTCCATACCCATTCGCGCGCCTCGTTCGATTCGCTCGCGGCACCGGCATCACTCGTCCGAACGGCGGCGAGGCGGGGGCTGACCCATCTGGCAATCACCGATCACGATCGGATCGACGGCGCGCTCGAGGGTCGCGATCGCGCGGCCGAGATCGCGCCCGGGCTGACGGTCATCGTCGGCGAGGAGGTCCGGACGGCGGACGGCGATCTCGTCTGCCTCTTCGTCCAACGGGCGATCCCGCCCGGCCTGTCCGCGACCGAGACCGTCGCCGAGGCCAGGGCGCAGGGCGCGATCGTCGGGATTCCGCACCCCTTCGACCGGTTCCGCGGCTCGCTGCTCCGCGGCCAGGGGATGCGCGACGCGGCCCCGCTCGTCGACTGGGTCGAGGGGCACAACGCACGGATCGTCGGCGGTCGGGCGAACGAGCACGCCGTCACCTTCGCCCGTGAGCACGGCCTCGGGCAGATCGCCGTCTCCGATGCGCACAGCCCCTTCGAGGTCGGGGTGGCCTACACCGCCTTCGACACCGACCCGTCAACGGCCCCCGGGCTCGTCGCGGGGCTGGCCGCCGCCGAGCTCATCCGCGGTCGAGCGTCGTTCTACGTCCGGCTGTTGACGCCGATCGCGAAGGTCATCCAGCGGGCGCGCGGAAACGGCCGGGTTCGAGCGGCGGACGATCGCCCCGCTTCGGCGCGCCGGTGAGCGAGCCGCGGAATCCCGTGCCGGCCGAAGGCTCCGGCCCGCCCGACAGCCCCGTGCTGCCCACCGATGAATCCGCACCCGGTCCCTCTGCCTCGAGCTCGGCTGT
>DATAQF010000176.1:0-1750 GCA_036264795.1 Candidatus Limnocylindrales bacterium
GGCGATCCTGCCGCGGCTCGCGACCCCGCTCGGTCCGTTGCTCCTCGCCGCGGCGCGAGGCGCGCTTGACCCGACGCTCGTCGTCCCGTCCCTGCCGGGGGCCGCGGTCGGGATCGTCCTTGCCTCGGCCGGTTACCCCGGAGCCGTCGAACCCGGCGCGGAGATTCCGGCTCTCGACCGCGCCGGCCAGCTGTCGGGCACGCCCAACGTCCTCGTCTTCCACTCCGGGACGCGCCGTGCCGAAAACGGAACATTTCTCGCGGATGGCGGCCGCGTGCTGACGGTCGTCGCCCGGGGACGCGACGTGGCGGCCGCCCGTCTGACCGCCACGGCGGCGGCCGAGCGAATCGCCTGGCCGGGCGCGCAGTGGCGGCGCGACATCGGCGGCGCGCTCGAGCCCGTGGGCGTGCCGGCATGATCCCCCGCTACACGCTGCCGGAGATGGGCGCGATCTGGACCGACCGGGCGCGCTTCGAGCAGATGCTCCGCGTCGAGCTGGCCGTGAGTCGGGCCCAGGCGGCACGCGGCGTCGTCCCGGCGGAGGCGCTCGCGGCGATCGAGTCCCGGGCGGCCGTCGACCCGGAGCGGATTGCGGAGATCGAGAAGACGACCGACCACGACGTCATCGCGTTCGTCAGCCAGGTTGCCGAAACCGTCGGTCCGGAGGGTCGCTTCCTGCACCTCGGGCTCACGAGCAGCGACGTCGTCGACACGGCCCTCGCGCTCCAGCTCCGCGACGCCGGCGAGCTGCTTCTCCGCGACGCGGATCGCCTCCTGTCGGCGTTGATCACCCGTGCCCGTGGGGAGTCGGACACGCTGATGATGGGCCGGACCCACAGCGTCCATGCCGAGCCGATCACGTTCGGGCTGAAGCTCGCCGGGTGGGCGTTCGAGGTCGACCGCGGCCGGCGGCGGCTCGCGACCGCCGTCGACGAGATCGCCACCGGCAAGATCTCCGGGCCGGTCGGGACGTACAGCCATCTCGGCCCCGACGTCGAGGCGGAGGTTCTCGGGGAGCTCGGCCTTCAGGCGGACCCCGCGAGCACCCAGATCGTCCAGCGCGACCGACATGCCGCGCTGCTGACCGCGATCGCCGTCCTGGGCGGGAGCCTCGAGCGCTTCGCGACCGAGATTCGGAACCTGCAGCACACCGAGATCGGGGAGGTGATGGAACCGTTCAAGGCCGGCCAGAAGGGTTCGAGCGCGATGCCTCACAAGCGAAACCCGATCCTGTCGGAGCGGATCGCCGGGCTTGCGCGGTTGCTCCGTGGCTATGCCGGCACGGCCCTCGAGGACCAGCCGCTCTGGCACGAACGCGATATCAGCCACAGCAGCGCCGAGCGGGTGATCCTGCCCGACGCGACGATCGTCCTCGATTACATGCTCGTCCGAATGACCGGGCTCATCGAGGGCCTCGTCGTGCGCGGCGAGCGGATGCGCGAGAACATCGAGCGCGGACTCGGGCTGCACGCCAGCAGCCGCATCCTCGGCGCCCTCGTCGAGAAGGCCGGAATGACCCGCGAGGCTGCGTATGCCGTCGTCCAGCGCGCTGCGCTCCGAGCGGCCGACGAGCGGACCCCCCTCCGCGAGCTGCTTGCGCTCGATCCGGAGGTCGCTCGCCGCATCAGCCTCGCCGAGCTCGACGCGAGCTTCGACGACGCCGCGTTCCTTCGGCACGTCCCTGCCGTCATCGCCCGACTCGACAGCCTGGAGGCCGAGATCCATGCCGCTCGCTGAAACGTTCCTCCGG
>DATAQF010000217.1:0-17480 GCA_036264795.1 Candidatus Limnocylindrales bacterium
CCTTTGCGGCTCCGGTCGTCGTCGGGATGATGTTCTGACCCGCGCTGCGTGCCCGGCGCGGGTCCTTGTGGGCGACGTCGAGGATCCTCTGGTCGTTCGTATAGCTGTGGATCGTGTTCATCAGGCCACGCTCGATGCCGAGGAGGTCGTGAACGACCTTGGCCGCCGGCGCCAGGCAGTTCGTCGTGCAGCTCGCGTTGCTGATGACGTGATGGTTCGCCGGGTCGTAGCGATCCTCGTTCACGCCGAGAACGATCGTGATGTCCTCGCCCTTCGCCGGGGCGCTGATGATCACTTTCTTCGCCCCGGCGGCGATGTGCGCCTTCGCCTTCTCGGCATCAGTGAAGATGCCGGTCGATTCGAGGACGATATCGACCCCGAGATCGCCCCACGGGAGAGTTGCGGGGTCTCGGGCCGTCAGGACCTTGATCTCGCGGCCGTCGATGATCAGCGAGTCGTCGGTGTGATCGACCGTCCCGGGATACGCGCCGTATGTCGAATCATGCTTGAAGAGCAACGCGTTCATCGGGGTCTCGACGAGGTCGTTGACCGCCACGACCTCGATGTCGGGCGTTCGCTCGAGGAGCGCCTTGAGGGACTGGCGGCCGATCCGCCCGAACCCGTTGATGCCGACGCGCACTGCCATCGTCCATACCTCCGCCCAGATGAGAGCGCCCGATGGGCGCCCGGATCGTCGTTTCGATTCGGGTCGTCGAGGTCGGGCTCCCGATGTCGAGCGCGCACGGGCCTCGGCCGTAGGGTGCCATCGTACGACCTCGCGCCGGGTCACCCGTTCCGACGGCGGGATTCGGGACGGTTGCCGGATGGTTGCCCTCGAGGTCAGGTTCGTCGAAGGACCGGCGCCACGAATCGACATGGCCCCCGCCGTCGCCGGCAGGGGCCATGTCGGACTGACCAGCTGGCGGTCAGCCGCCGATCTTGAAGACCTTGCCGCCGCACTTCGGGCATGTGCCCTGCAGGGCCGGCTTGCCGTTCTTCATCGTGATCCGCTGCGGGTTCACGACCTCGACCTTCATCTTGTCCTTGACACAATAGGCTTCAGCCATGGAGCGGGCTCCTCCTCGTTCGGCGTGGCGTCACGGGAACCTTCGTCCCGTGTCCGCGGTTCACGTTCGGTTCCAGAGGGACGGTCGCCAGCGGTCCGTCCCGGCGATGCGCTTCTGGCGATCCATCTCGGCGAGGATGCGGAGCGCTTCGAGCCCCGTCTCCACGCATGCGGCCTCTGCCTGATCCTTCGCCGCGCCCTCGATGAACTCCCCCGTCGTTCGCTGCGCGTAGACCGCACAGACGACGCCGGCTCGACATCGAGCGAGCGAGGCGAGCACCAGCAGGGCCGATGCCTCCATCTCGAAGTTCATGATGCGCTGGCGCGCCATGTCCTCCGCCAGGTCAGGGTAACGGATGGGCAACTGCGGGATGGGGCGCCCTTGCGCTCCGAAGAACCCCGGTGCCGTCGCCGTCAACCCGACATGGGTCCGGTTTCCGAGCTGCTCGCCGGCCTCGATGAGGGCCAGGACCGCCTCGTAGTCGGCGACCGCTGGGTATCCGTCGTGGACGTAGTAGCTCGTGGTCGACTCGAGCCGGACTGCTCCGGTCGAGATGATCAGGTCCCCGAGGGCGATCTCCGGCTGGAGGGCCCCGCAGGATCCGACCCGGACGAAGGTCGGCCGTTCTGTGATCGCCAGGATCTCCGCCACCGTGATCTCGACGTTGTCCGTGCCGATTCCGGTCGAGACGACCGAGACACGGGTGCCGCGATACGTTCCGGTGACCGAGGCGAACTCCCGGTGCCGCCGCTCGGTCTCGACGTCGTCGAGGCGGGTGGCGATCCTGGCGGTTCGATCCGGGTCCCCGGGGAGGAGGATGTACTCGGCCAGCTCTCCCGGTCCGAGTCCGATGTGGTATTGCCGTTCTCCGATGGGGAGGGCTACGCGGGGATCCGCGTTCGGCAAGACCTCGTCCCTCACTCTGGCGTGCTTCGCAGGCGCGAAACTCGGCCGAGGATAGTCCCGCCTTCTCACGAGCGTCAAGCACGGCCACGCACGAATCACGCACGAGTCGTGCACCACCGACCTGCCGTCAGGGGCTGCGGGACCGGTCCGGCCCCCGGAATGGGGTCACCGGCTCACCCCGTTCGACGCCGCGGCGATCGTGCTGAGCCGGCGCGCGACCCGGATCGCAAGCTGCCGTCGCATCCGGTGCCGGCGGAGGAGCGTGACGGCCAGGGAGGCCAATCCGGCCAGCACGACGCCGGCGATCCCGATGTCGGGAAGGCTCGAATCGAGGAGACCGCTTGCGCGGTGGGTCGCCGGGTCGCCACCGATCGCGAGCCCTGTCGGAAGTGCCGCGGGCTCGCTCGGCGCCGTCGACGGAGCGTCAGCGCTCGGGTCGCCCACACGGATGATCCCGGCCGGATCCGTCACGGCGACGAGATGGGCGCCAGCCGCCGAGTCCGAGCCGGCCTCGACGATCCCGATCGCGTTCAGGGCATCGCCGGTGCCGATGAGGGATCGCTGATCGACCGCCGCTCCACGCAGGACGATCCGGCCGACCGCGGTTCCGTCATCGAGCTCGAAGCCATCCGCCTCAAGGCCGCCGACGAGTCCGCCGACGCGGACCAGGACCCCGACGTGATCGCCGATCTCGGCGATGTCGAGATCGAGCGGTGTTGCCGGGGACGAATCCGTCGAGCCGGAGCTCGATTGGCCGGCAGAGGTTCCGCTCGAAGCACCGCCTGAAGTCGAGGCGCCGGTCCCGACCGAAGGCGCCGACGACGCCGAACCGGCCGTTCCGAGGGCGATGTCGGCCCGGCTTCGCGGGACGATCGCGAAGCGGCGGTCCGTGGCGGACGGATAGGGCCTCCGGACGATGCCGACGATCGTCGCCGTTCGACCTTCGATGACCGCCGTCACGGGGATGCGCGCGCCGGCCAATCCGGTCACGGGGATCCGCTGTCCGCCCACGACGATCTCGGCCCGCCACCGGTCGCCGATCTTGCGGACGTCGACGATGGAGCCCTTGACGCGGACGAGACGCCATTCGTGAGCGCTGCCCGGCGCGACTCGCAGCTCGATCGGCGCGATCGGGCTGCCGCCGGTGATCGCGGTCGCGAGGGTCGCACGGATCCGCGGCGCGCCGTAGGCCCGGCCAATCTCGCCCGTGACCCGAATCCGCGCGCCCACCCGCGGTCCGGACGACGAAGCCGGAAGTACGACCTCGATGGCCGCGGTCCGGTCCTCGATCACGATCCGCCGGCCGCTCGCATCGAGAAGGGTGGCATCGGCGACGATCGTTCCCTCGACCTTCACCGACCCGCTGCGCGCGCGGATCGCATCGGCAATCGAGATGATGGGCGCCGCCATGGAGCCGGACGGTCCGGGCGACCCGCCGGCGGTCGGGCTCGGAGAGCCTGACGCGCCGGGACCCGTGGCCCGGATGATGTCCGCAGGATCGCGGAGCCACACGCGATAGCCGTCGAGCGCACCCTTGCGGGACGCGTGCTGCCCTACGACGCCCGTGAGCCGCAGCCGGTCGCCGACCGAGATCGACGTCGGCACGATACCGGCCGATCCATCCCCGGCGACGCGGACGACGCCGCGCGCCGTCGCGACGTCGAACGTGAAATCGCCGCTCGTGGACTTCGCGGGTTTGACCTTGACCGCGCCATCGAGGGTCACGAGTCGACTCTCTACCGGCTCACCAAGGGTGAAACCGTCGACCGCGCTCGACGCCGGCAGGGCGGCCGTGCCGATGACGCGGAGGCTCGACAGGCTGCGAACCTCGAGCTGGCCGTACGGATCCGCAAGGACGCCGGTGACCTCCAGCCAGGTCCCACGTGCCGGCCGGGACCCGTCCGTCAGCCGGATGACGATCCCTGCCTCCGCGTCTTGGATCGAGAGCAGGGCGGGCGTTCCCAGGCGACCCGCCTCGGCGGTGACCACGCCCGCGATCGTCACCCGGCTTCCCACGGGCCGCGTCCGGGCGATCGAGATCGACGTCGGAGGCGGGGTGGGGCTCGGGGTGGGAGCAGGGGTCGGATTCGGCGTCGGCGTGGGCGTGGGGGTCGGCGTCGGGGCGGGAGTCGGTGAGGCGGTCGGGGTCGGGGTGGGATCGGAGGTCGGTGATGGCGTCCCCGTCGGATCCGGGGTGGGTGTCGCCGTCGGATCGGGTGTGGGGGTCGCGGTCGGGGTCGGCGATGGCGCGACGAGCACGACGAGCTCGCCCGGTTCGGTCGCATGGATTCGATACCCGGCGCTGCCGGTGCCGCTGCTGTCGCGTTGCCCGAGCGGCCCGATCGCCATCACCGTGTCGCCCGTCGCGATCGTGGCGCCGGCTTGGGCGGCCGGCCCGACGACGAGGCGAATCGGTCCGCTTCCGTCGTCGATCGTCACGCCCAGCCCGTCGGCCAGCGCGGACGGCGCCTCGGTGACGGTTCCACTCACGAGGAGACGCATCGCCTCCCGCGCCTCGCCGAGGCTGCCGGTGGTCTCCGCCAGCGGCTGCGGAAGCTGGTCGGAGCCAAGGGCGACGACGCCGGGAGCCGTCACGTTGAGGGTCCGCAGGCTGAAGTAGCTTCCGAGCGACCCGGTGGCCGTGACAGTTGTCCCGGCCGCGAGCGGCGTTGAGAGGGCGGCGTCGAGCCGAATGGCGATCGCGCCGCTCGCATCCTGGACGAATCCGACCCGGCTGGAATCGATCGCGCCAAGGGCGGTCGTGAGGATTCCGGACACCGTGACGATGGTGCCGTCCGCAGCGGAGCGCGCGGCGGCGATCGGCTCGATGGTCGGTGACGTCGGTGTCGAGACCGGCGTGGGGGTCGGGCTCGGCGTGGGCGTCGGGTTCGGCGTCGGTGTCGGGGTCGCAGTCGGCGCAGGCGTCGGCGTCGCGGTCGGGCTCGGCGTCGGTGTCGGCGACTCGGTCGGGCTCGGCGTCGGCGTCGGCGACTCGGTCGGGCTCGGCGTCGGGGTCGCGGTCGCGCTCGGAGTGGGCGTCGGCGTCGCAGTCGGCGCGGACGTCGGGGTCGCGGTCGGGCTCGGCGTTGGCGTCGGGCTCGGAGCCGGCACCGGAGCGGCCGCCACGTTTTGCGGAGAAGGAACGGCAATCGCGAAATCGGCCTGATTGACGTTCGTGTCGGTGCCGTTGCCCGAGGCGGCGCCGGGCAGTCGCTCGATACTCGAACCGGCGGGCGGCGCCGCCGCAGCCGCACCTTCGACGAACGCGTTCGAGGCGTCGCCCCATCCGACGGCGTCGATCGGGCTGCCGCCGACGATACGAAGCACCACGGCCCCGCCGGTCGCGGCAAAGCCGCCCGAATACGTCGCGTCCGCGATGGCGCCGTAGATCCCGAGCGAGTTGGCGATCAGGACGTGTCGACCGGGCCCGAGCATCGTCGGCGAGGGCCACGTCGCCTTCCGCGTGACCGTCGATCCGGTGGACGTGGCATAGGCGAGCTCGAGGCCCCCGAGGTCGACGGTCTGACTGCCCGCGTTATACAGCTCGGCAAACTCGTCGGATGCCGAGGTCCCGCCGGTCTGGACCTCGGAGACAACGAGCGTCGAGACGGGCCACCCGACGGCCGCGAGCGGCTGGACGACCAGCGCGGCGGGTGTCGACGGGTCCGGACGACGAGCCCCGGCAACGCCCAGCGTCGCGGTGAGGAGAGCCAGGATCAGGGCAAGCGACAGGGCCACCGGCCCCACACGTCGGGCGCGCAACATCGACGACCTCCCCGGCGGGGTGACGGGACGATGGCCGCGCGGCAGTCGCAGGCCGTGGTGGCGAAGACCGACGTTGTAGCAGGCAGCGGTGCATCCGCTCGTCGCCCGGCCTGCACGGGCGCTTATCCGGCTCTTCACTCCGACTGATCCGCGCCTTCGCGCAGCGGCGCCACGGCCCGCAAGCGCGTACGATGGCCCGGCCTCCCTCCACCCACCTGGAGATCACGTGCCCCGAGCCAAACGATCCGCCCGCGATCGCGCCGAAGCGCGTCGCCGCTACCGCGCCTCACTGGGCGAGCCGCTCGATGCCGAGGAGCTGGACTCGGAAGGCGACGCGAGCGAGCCTTCGGCTGCGGGCCGGGTCTCGGCCGGTACGCGCGCCCGAGCGGCCGGTCCCTCGCAGCCGTCACAGCCCGCGAGTGCTCCCGCCCGCCCGAGCATGACCGCTGCCTTTCGGTCGTCCTTCCGTCCGATCGACTGGCGCGGCGACCTGCAGGCGCTGCCGATGCTCATCCGGAACAAGGCGTTCTATGTGCCGGTGATCCTGTCCGGCGCGTCGGTTGCGGCGCTGCCGCTCCTCGGCGTCAACCCGTTGACGTCGGCTTTCTACCAGTACTTCTCGTTCACGGCGCCGCTCGGAACGGCGTTCGTCGCCGGCTTCTTCGCCCCACGGGCAAGCTGGCTCATCGGGATGCTGGCGGCGCTCGCGTCGGTGGGGTTCCAAGCGCTGGCCTTCTCGGTCGGGCCGTTCGGGGGCCTGTTCGACAGCTTCCTCGACGCGAACGGCCAGCCGCTGACGCGGGCCGCTGCCGAGTCCCTGATCCTCAGCCAGGCGCTGTTCCCGGGCGTGCCGCTGTCCGGCTTCTTCGCCGCCGCCGCAGCCTGGTACAAGCGCTTCCTGAACCGGGCGAGCCCGAACCGTGCACGGCCGACACCGACCGGGCGGCGGCCCGACGGGAAGCAGCCCAAGCGGAACGAGGGCCGACCGATCCTCGCCCGGCGCCGCTAGCCCTTCACGCGGGCGCCTCGTAGAGACCCGGAACGGCGGCGGACGGCGTCAGCCGAGGCGACGCATTCCGGCCATGCCGAGCTGCTTCACGCCATCCGGCGCGTCCGGCGCGCCGGCCGTCGCGGCGATCTCGACGAGCGGCCGGACGTCACGGGCGATGACGTTGACGACCGATGATTCTCGCTGGAGCTCCCCGTCGACGAGGAGCAGGGCGTGGCGTCGGACGATGCCCCGGAGGCGAGCCCAGACATCCGGCCAGAGAGTGACGTTGACCATCCCGGTCTCGTCCTCGAGAGCGAGGAAGACCGTCCCCTTGGCGGTCATCGGGTGCTGTCGGGTCACGACGAGGCCGCCGATCCGGATCGGTCCGGGTCGGTGGTCGATCAGCGCTGCGTTCGTGACGGCACCGAGCCGCTCGAGAGCCGGCCGATACAGCCCGACCACCTGGCGTCGCGCATCGACCCCGACGACCGCGTAGGCATCGCCGATCCGCTCCGATTCGGTCAGGCCCGGGAGGGTCGGGGCATCGGTCGGGGGAAGGCGGAGCGCCATCGGTCGCGAGGCGGCCTTCGTGAACGCGCCGCCGCGAGTCGTCCGGCCGTCGAGCCGTCCGCGCGATGCCCCGGCGACTTCCCGGAGCTGCCAGAGCAGCTCGCGTCGCGGTCGCCCGAGCGAGTCGAGCGCGCCGACCCGGATCAGCCGCTCCAGCGTCTCCTCGGGCAGCCCGGTCCGTTCGACGGCATCGGCGAGCGAGCGATATGGGCCGCGGACCAGCTCGGCATCGAGGAGCTCCCTGTGCTCCTCGCCGATCCCCTTGACGAGCCCGAGTCCCAGCCGGACGCCCCAGCCGACGGCACTCTCGGCGGCCCACCGCTCGCGAGCCTCGTCCGACGGAACCACGCAGCCGCTCGAGCGGACCGGCACGGGTCGACGGTCGATGCCCGCGTCGTCGGGGAGCGGCTCGCCGGGCCCCTCATCGCCCTCGCCCACCGCCCATCCGGGGCGGCCCACCCACTCGGTCGTCGTCTTGTACGTGCTCCGGTTGATGTCGACGGGGAGGACCGCGACGCCATGTCGCTTCGCGTCATTCACGAGGACCTCGACCGGGTAGAAGCCCATCGGCTGGGCGTTGATCAGCCCGACGAGGAACTGGGCCGGATAGAACAGCTTCAGGAACGACGACTCGTACGCGGTCCGGGCGAAGGCCGCCGCGTGGGACTTCGCGAATCCGAACGACGCGAACGCCGCGACCTGGCGGAAGAGCTCCTCGGCGGTCTCCTCGGTCATCCCGGGCTGACGCATGCAGCCGTCGTGGAACTGCGCGTGGAGCTTCTCCATCTCGCGGCTCGAGCGCCACGTCCCCATCGCCCGCCGGAACCCGTCGCTCTCCGCCGGCGAGAAGCCCGCGACCTCGATCGCGATCCGCATGACCTGCTCCTGGTAGAGGATCACCCCCATCGAATCCCGGAGGACCGGCTCGAGGCTCGGGTGGAGGTACGTCACCGGCTCGAGGCCCTGCTTCCGGCGGAGAAACGGGTGAACGGCGTTGCCCTGGATCGGGCCCGGCCGGATGATCGCGACCTCGACGACGAGGTCGTCGAGAGTCGTCGGACGCGACTTCGGCAGCGTCTGCATCTGGGCCCGACTCTCGACCTGGAAGACGCCGACGGTGTCGGCCGCCTGGAGCATGTCGAAGACCTCGCCGATCGTCTCGGGCAGTCGGTCGAGATCGACGCAGACCGCGCAGTCGTGCTCGATCAGCTGGAGCGTCTCATCGATCGCCGCGAGCATCCCGAGCCCGAGCAGGTCGAGCTTGATCAGCTTCAGGGTCTCGACGTCGCGCTTGTCGAACTGGACGACGACCCGATCCTTCATCGTGGCCCGCTCCAGCGGGGCGATGTCGATGAGCGGGGCCGCGGTCACGAGCATTCCGCCGGAATGGATGCTCAGGTGCCGGGGGAACCCGTCGATCCGGGCACAGAACTCGAGCCAGCGCTCCCAATCGGAGAGATCGCGCGTCGAGCCGATGGCTTCGCGGGGCCCAGTCTCGGAGCTCGGAGATCGCTGCGGCGGATCCCAGTGGTTCGGCCGCCCGAGCCGGTCGGTCTGACGGGCCGGCGGCTCGAGCTGACCGCTCTCCGGATCGATCGCCCGGCCGTCCACGAGCGCCGGTGGAACGAGCCGCTCGCGCTCCGCGGCGTATCCCGTTCCTCGCCCGTCACGCAGCCAGGCCACGCTCGCCGGCGTGTCACCGGGTCCGCCCTCATCATCGCCGTGGCGGGCGGGCCGGATCGCCGTCCGGGGGGCAAGCGCGTCGGGGAGTGCCATCTGAGCGCGCTTCCGCTCGTCGATATCGCTCTCATCGATATTCCCGGGGCTCGCCTCGCGTTTGGGGCCTGACGGGCCGCCATCGCGAGCGTCCTCGAGCGTGGCGGGGCCGCTCGGAACCGTCTCTGGAACCCCTTGTGGCCGTGCTTCTCCGGCGGATAGCGATGGCATCGATATCGGCTCGGGCTGGGCGGGGAATGCGGCATCGGCGCCCGCGCCGGTCTGCGTCTCGCGAAGCCACGCAAACGGCCGCGGCGCATTCGGGTCCGCCGGTTTCGGCGGCTGGCGCCATGGCGGCACCTTCCCGACGAGTGGAATCCGGGGGTTGAGCTGGCCGATCCCGTCAACCAGCTGATCGCGGGTGTCATCGCTTGCTGACTGACGACCCGGCTGAGGAACCGCTGGCTGAGGGACCGGATGTCTCAGCCGGCCCATCCCGTCGACGAGGCCCCGCTCCTCCGCCTCGGCCGCGGCCCGCGCCTCCGCCGGCAATCCCTCGCCCGGCCGATGGAAGAACTCGGCGAAGCCGCCGTCGGCTTCGAGGTCGCGCCGGACCATCACCGAGTCGTACGTCTCGAGCGCCTTTGCGACTCGGTCGACGAGCGGCCGCGGGAACCCCAGGGCGACCCCGATCTCGCGGACGGCCGACCGAGCCCGGTACGTCACGAGGTTGCAGACCATCCCCGTGTGCTCCGGGCCATAGGTCCTGTAGATGTACTGGATCACCTCCTCGCGCCGTTCGGACGAGAAGTCGATGTCGACGTCGGGGTAGGTCGTCCGGCCCTCGTTGATGAACCGCTCGAACAGGAGGTTATGGCCGATCGGCTCGACCCGGCTGATCCCGAGCGTGTACGACACGATCGAGCTCGTCGCGCTGCCCCGACCCTGGGCCGGGATCCCCCGCTCCTTCGCGTACCGCATCAGGTCCCAGCAGATGAGGAAGAACTCGGCCAGCCCGGCCCGCTCGATGACGTCGAGCTCGTGAGCGAGCCGATTGACGACCGCCGCCGTCATCGGGTGGTATCGCTTCCTCGCTCCCTCCCAGCACAGCTCCGAGAGGTACGAGAACGGCGTCTCGTTGCGGGGCACGGCGAAACCGGGGAAGCGGTATTGCTCGAAGCCGAGGTCGACCCGGCACTCCGTCGCCAGCTCGGCGGCGCGGGCAATCCCCGCCCCCCAGGCCCGGGCGACGCCGCGGCCGAGCGACCCGTCGCCCGGCGGCAGGGCCGCCATCTCGGCCCCCGACTTCAGGAACGACTCGCCGTCCGACCGGCGGAGATCGGCCAGGGTATCGAGCGTCCGTCCGTGGCGGATCGCGGTGAGGACGTCCTGGAACTCGCGGCCCTCCGGACGGGCGTAATGAACGTCGTTCGTCACGACGACCGGGAGTGACAGCTCCCCGGCGAGAGCCGCCGTCTCGGTCACGAGCCAGTCGTCGTCCGCCAGGCGGTGATGGGAGAGCTCGAGGTGGAAGTCGTTCCATCGTTCGGCATAGGCCAGCGCGGCGGCCCGCGCCCCGTCCCGGTCGCCGACCCGGAGCCGCCGCGCGATCTCGCCCTCGCGACAGCCCGACAGCGCGATCAGGCCCTCGGTGTTGGCCGCCAGGACCGCCTGGTCGAACCGCGGCATCGCCTTCGTCCCGGCCAGGTTCGCCCGCGAGACGAGTCGGCAGAGGCTCCGGTAGCCGGTCGCGTCTCGGGCGAGGAGGACGAGATGCGGGCCGCGCTGCCGCTCGCCGATCCCCCGCTGGTCCTCCTTGACCGCCTCGCGATGACCCGGCAGCCGGTTCCGCTCGGGTCGCGGCCGGTCCGGCCGACCCTCCCGCGCCTCCAAGGCGTCGCCATCGCCGACACCGACCGAATGCCGCCGACCACGGCGAGCGGGACGTCGACGCGGGACGACGATCCGATCCGGGTCCGCCACGATCGGATCGCGAAGCTCGACCTCGATTCCGATGACCGGCCGGAGCCCTGCCTCCTCGATCGCCATCGTCGATCGAACGATGCCGTAGAGACCCTGGTGATCGGTGACACCCAGGCCGCTCAACCCGAGCTCGGCGGCCCGTTCCGCGAGCTCGTCCGGCGCCGACGCGCCATCGAGGAACGAGAAGTTGGTGTGGCAGTGGAGCTCGGCATACGGGATCATCTCGGACCAGGAATGATAGAACGGCTGTTCGATTTCGTGTCAGAATCCCATGATGCAGATGAGGTCGATCCGCCAACCCTTCGATGCCTCTGGGGTCCTGCTGGCGGATGGCCCGAAATCGCCCCTCCGAGCCCCGAAACAAGACAGCCGGGTCCGGCGTCTACAGGCGCATGAAGCGGGTCAACCCGGGCCTCCTCGCTGCCACCATCCGGACAGCACTCACGGTCGGAATCGCCCTGATCCTGATCCTCGTGCTTCTCCCGGCGGTGCTGACGGCCCAGGCCAACGGTCTCCGCTGAAACCACACACCGTCCTGCGCCTGGGGGCTCGGGGCGTCTGGGCGACAGGCGGTCCTGGGGATCACTGTCGACCCGCCGCGGATCTGGTGAGCGGGTCCCGCGGCCTGAGACCCTCGTCGTGCTGGGGCACGACGAGGGTCTCGTCGTTTCCGGACGCTCGAGCGTACGAGAGGGTCATGAGTGCGGATCCCCGTAACGTCTCGATAACGGCCGCTGTCTACGCTCTCGCGACCGGTCCTCAGGGACCGACCTGATCTGGGGGAATGGCGTGCAGCATCCATCGACGCGCTCCACCGACATCCAGGCTCTTGTGTTCGTCATTGCCCTGTTCGGAGTCCTCCTGGCGCTGACGCTGACACTCGGCCGGCCGATCTCCTGATCGGCCGACGCGCCCGATCCGGCGGGGCGCCCGAGCCCTAGTCGTAGAGGCGCTCCAGGTGCCACGTCCCTTCGATTCGGTCGAGATAGACCAGCGCCAGCCAGCGCCGGCCGACGACCTTGCAGTAATCACGCTCGATCGGCTCCCGCCACCAGGATTCCGCCACCCGCCAGGCGTTGCAGACCTCGACCGGCTCGCGCTGGCCGTTCCAACGGATCGCGACCAGCCGCCCGCCGTCGTCCAGCTCGACCTCGATCGGCGGGTGCTCGCGGAGGAGCCTGGTCATGGCCGCCACGTCCAGCGCCGCTCGGCGAGCGGCGCGTCGGGATCCGTCACGGCGACTCGCCGGATGCGGTCCTCCCCGAACGTGAGCATGAGCCGGGCGAGTTGCCAGCCGAGCCGGGAGGTGCGAGCGACCTGGGGCACGAACAGGGATAGCTGCTGACCGACCGCCGGCTCGATCCCCGCAAGCTCCAACTCCAGGCGTTCCACGGCCGCCGGTGGCGGGGTCCGCTCGAGGCGGGCGTGGAGGAGCCGCTCGATGGCCTCGGCCTCGGCGGTCGGCTCGGGAAAGCGCTGCTCGACGACGAGCTCGCCGGGCGTCCCGGGCCTGGCGAACGCGAGATCGAGGGTCAGCCGGAGATGGGCCCGGGCGGCGGCCATCCCGCGGGCGGCGACCTGCTCGGCGAGCGTCGCGGCAAGCCGATGGAGGACGAACCGGAGGGCTTCGGTCTCTTCGGTCGGCGGATCGATCGGCAGGCCGAGGATCAGGCGCTCCGAGGCGCGACGTGGCCGGAACGGCTCGAGCTCCTGGCCGCGAGCCCGAGCATGGAGCCGCTCGCCCTCCTCACCAAACCGGGCGACGAGCGCCGACCGAGGCAGGTCCGCCACGGCTCCGATCCGGCGCAGGCCGAACCGGGTGAGGCGGGCCCGGACATCCGGGTCGGACGAGAGGAGCGACGAGGACAGCGGGGCGAGGAAGCGGACGTCCTCACCGGGCTCGACGATTCGCGGCTCGGCCGGGGTGGCATGGCCGGCGGCGACCGTGGCCGTGAACCGGGTTCCGGCAATCCCCGGTCGCGGGGCACCGGGCAGGACGCCGGCGAGCGCGGCGACCAGCCGCTCGACGAGGACCGGTTCGGGCCCCCACAGCCGGTCGAGACCGTCGGCCTGAATCTCGATGAGCCCGAAGGCCGGATCGGCCTGATCGATCGTTCCGGCGAGCCCCGGGCTGAACCGGGCGAGGGTCTCGAAGGCGGCCTCGACGGTCGTCGCGTCGGCCTCCGGTTCGGGATCGAGGAAGGCCGCTTCAGGCGCGAGCCGGTGCGCGCTCCCGAGTGGGATCCCGCGGCGGACGCCGAGCGCCCGGGCCATCGGGTCGGCGTCGATCACGGTCGCGTCCGTCCATGGCTGGCCGCCGAGGATCACCGGTCGGTCGGTCGGGAACGAGTCGGAGTGGCGTGCTCGTGCCAATCGGAGTGGGAGATGGGGCCAGTAGAGGTGGAGGAGACGCATCGGTGGGGATCCGTGGCAGAGGGCCGGTGGGGGCGGCAATCGGTGCGGCAGAGTTCCTGGCGGCAGAGCTCGTGCCAGGAGCGACGACGATCTCGTCGCGGAGAAGATCCGGGCGGCGGAGGCAGAGATCCCGCTCGCCGCCCTCGGCGTAGAGGATCCGGAGATCCGCCCGTCTCCCCGGCGGCCCGTAGCGGCTGCGGGCGACCAGCGCCTCGGTCTGCTGGCCGACGACATCGCGTCCGAGGCGAATCCACGAGCGCCGGGCGAGCTCCAGGCGAAGTCCGGTCGATTCGGCGACGGCGGTGGCCAGGCCGGCGGTCAACCCGGGCGGCTCGATCGCGATGAGAAGCGTCTCCGCGCGGCGGGCAAGGGCGGTGAGTCGGCGGATCCGATCGGCGACCTTTGCCGGGGTCGTGCCGATCGGCGGACGCGGGGGAAGGTCGATGACGAGGACGTCGACCGAGCGGCCGGCGAGAAGGGCGCCGGCGATCGACAGGCCCTCATCGAGGGTCTCCGGGGTCAGGACGACAAGCCACTCGAGACGGACGCCCCGGGCGACGGCTTCGACCGGATCGAGAGCCCTGGCGAGATCGAGCCAGGCGACGATCGCGCCGTCGGCCTGGGCTTCGGCCGCCACCCGCAGGGCGAGCGTCGTGGCGCCGGAGCTCGGAGCGCCCTTGAGCGTCACGCTCGCGGAACGCGGAAGACCACCCGGCCCGACGATCGCATCCAGCGCCGGAAAGCCGGTCCGGACGATCCACGCGACATCGGTCCGCGCGACACCGGTCCGCGCGACACCGGTCCGCGGCTCGCTCGCGGGAGAGAGAGCAAGCTCGGACGGGTCATGGGGCGACTCGTCCGGGAGGGGCACCGTAGCCAGCGCCCCGACGACCCGCGGAGCTGCCGCACCCCATCGCGTCTGGAGGGACGCCAGGGCGGCCGACACGTCCGGGGAGAGGCTGGCCATCGGACGGTCAGACTAGAACATGCGTTCGATATCGTCAATGCGATTTGAGCGAGGCGGGCCGCGGGTCTCGCCAGATACCACCCCCCGTGGGGAGAGTCCGGCACGCCGACGACTGCCGGCCGCGGGTCTCGCCAGATACCACCGCCCGTGGTGAGAGTCCGCGTCTCGAGCCCGGGATCTCGTCACCCACCACTCCAGGTGGTATCTGACGGAAGCGTCACCGGTTCGAGCCAGGATTGACGGGCGCCGCCGGGCCGCCGCCTGACTTCCACCACGCCGGGTGGTGAATGACGGAAACCCCCTCCCTCGCTCGGCCCTCGAGCGTCACGGCGACGTCATCCCGCCACGCTACTCTCGGCGATGATGTCCGTTGCGATGGAGCCTGCCCCAGTCCCCGATCGGCCGATCCTCGTCGTCGACGATGACGCCAAGATCGTCCGTCTCGTCCGGACCTACCTGGAGCGCGACGGATTCGCCGTCGTGACGGCCGCCGACGGACCCGCCGCCCTCGACGCGATCGAGCGCCACCGGCCGGCCCTCGTCGTCCTCGACCTGATGCTGCCCGAGCTCGACGGCCGGGCCGTGATCCGCGCGGTCCGTCGCGACGACGAGGCAGCGGCAACGCCGATCCTCGTCCTCAGCGCCCGCGGCACGACACTCGATCGGATCGCCGGCCTCGAGGATGGCGCCGACGACTACCTGCCGAAGCCCTTCTCCCCGGCCGAGCTCGTGGTTCGGGTCAAGGCGATCCTCCGTCGGGCGGCCGCCGCCACGCCGCCGTCGACGAGAGCCGCGACGGGTCGCATCGCTCATAACGACCTCGTCCTCGACCCGGAGCGCCACGACGTCCGAATCGCCGGCAAGCCGGTCGCCCTGACCCACGTCGAGTTCCGTCTGCTCGAGACACTCCTCGAGGCGGATGGCCGGGTACTGAGTCGCGACCAGCTCCTCGATGCCATCTGGGGAGCCGACCAGTCGGACGTCCTCGACCGGACGATCGACGTCCACATCCGCCGGCTCCGCGACAAGCTCGGCGACGATCCCAATGCCCCCCGCTACGTCGCGACGGTCCGCGGAGCTGGCTACCGCTCCGCGCCGCTCGGCGCCTGACCGCGCGCGACGAACACGTTGATGCGCCGCCGCGGGATCGCCACTCGAATCGCGCTCGCCGCGCTCGCGTCTGCGGCCATCGGGCTGCTCATCCTGGCACTGGGAGTGACCGTCGTCGGCGGCCAGGTGTTCACCGACCTGATGATGCAAGCCGGCGACACGGCCCAGCACGCGAGAGACATGTACGACCGATCCGTATCGGTCGTGGTCGTTGCCGCGGTCATCGTGGCCGCGCTCGCGAGCGTCGGCCTCGCCATCTTCATGGCCCGGATGCTGGCCCGACCGCTCCGCGAGTTCGGCGCAGCGGCCCGACGGATCGCCGACGGCGACTACGAAGCCCGCGTTCCCCGTGAGGGACCCGAGGAGATCGCCAGCCTGGCCGACTCGTTCAACCAGATGGCCGCAACCCTCGAGGAGCAGGAGCGGATGCGCCGTGACTTCATCGCGAACGCCGCCCATGAGCTGCGGACTCCGCTGACAAACCTGCAGGGCTATCTCGAGGCGCTACGGGACGGCGTGATCGTCGCCGACCGCTCCACCTACGAGTCGCTCTGGGACGAGGCCGAGCGTCTCGTTCGGCTCTCCCGCTCGCTCGACGCGCTCGCGGAGGGCGATGCAGCGGCGGGCGGACCGGCGATCGAGAGCCTCGACCTGGCGACGGCCGTTCGATCCGCGGTGGAGCTCGCCATGCCGTCGATCGAACGCGCGGGCCTGACCGTTTCGGTCGACGTTCCGGCAACGCTCCCCGCCCGAGCCAACCCGGATCATCTCGCCCAGGTGCTCGGCAACCTCCTGTCGAATGCGGTGCGGTACACACCCGCCGGCGGCATCGTCACGGTCCGCGCGCAGCGACGCCCCGGCGACCTTCTCATCTCCGTCGCGAACAGCGGCGAGCCGATCCCCGCTGACGAGCTCGACCGCGTCTTCGAGCGGTTCTATCGCGTCGAGAAGTCGCGTGACCGGGCGCGCGGCGGCGCGGGCATCGGGCTGGCGATCGTGAAGCAGCTGGTCGAGGCCGGCGGCGGACGGGTCGGGGCGGAGTCCGCCGAGGGCCAGACGCGGTTCTGGTTCAGCCTCCCGGCCTGAGACGACCGGCGTCAGGTCATGCCGTCGGGAACGAGCCCGCTGCCGATTCCAGCCTGTCTGATGGCATCGGCGGAGGACATTCCGACGCCCGATCGGCGCGATGCTCCGTGCTACACTCCGGGACCCGTCGGCCCCGCCGCCGCACATCGGCGCGCCGCCAGGCTGGCCGTGGGGATGTAGCTCAGTTGGAAGAGCACCGCGTTCGCATCGCGGGGGTCAGGGGTTCGAGTCCCCTCATCTCCACCAACTCCCGCTGACAGCCACCCGGCTCCTTGTCCTGGGCGCCGCGAATCGCCTGAGGATGCGGCCGTGGATCACGAATCGACCGATACGCCTGCACCTGACGCCACCGCCGCCGGCAAGACCCGCCGACGCAGGGGTCCCGTCGGCTGCGCGCTCGAGATCGTCGAGACGCTCGTCCTCACGCTCGTCATCTTCTTCGCGATCCAGAACTTCGTGGCCCAGCCGTTCCAGGTGCGGCAGGACTCGATGGAGCGGACCTTCGCCCAGGGCGACTTCGTGCTCGTGGATCGGCTATCCCACCTGTGGAGCCCGTACGCCCGCGGACAGGTGATCGTGTTCCAGCCGCCCCCGGGGTCGACGAACCTGAAGGAGCCCTTCATCAAGCGAATCATCGGAGTCGGCGGCGATACCGTCGAGGTCCGGAATGGACAGGTGTTCGTCAACGGCGTCCCGCTCGATGAGCCGTATCTGTTCCGCAATGCCGCGGGCGTCGCCGAACCGACGGACGCGGGCAGCCCGTCGAGATGGGTCGTGCCAGCGGGCGATCTGTTCGTGATGGGCGACCACCGCCAGGTGTCGGAGGACAGCCGGGCCTTCGGGCCGATCGCGGTCTCGTCCGTGGTCGGACGCGGCATCGTGCGCTACTGGCCGCTCCCGGAGT
>DATAQF010000212.1:0-1987 GCA_036264795.1 Candidatus Limnocylindrales bacterium
GCTTCGCGCCTCGAACATCGTGAGCCTGCACATCCCGCTCACGACCGAGTCGCATCACCTCATCGGCGAGGCCGAGATTCAGGCCATGCCCACGGGTTCGTACCTGATCAACACCGGTCGAGGCGGTCTGGTGGACGAGGCGGCGCTGCGGGCGGCGATCGAGAGCGGCCATCTCGCCGGCGCCGGCTTGGACGTGCTGGAACGGGAGACCGACGGGATCAACCCATTCGCCGATGTGCCCGGGGTGATCGTGACTCCGCACGTCGGTGGCGGGAGCCGGAACAGCATGGCCGGCGTCGTGGAACGCTCGACCGCCAATATCCGGCGATTCCTCGCCGGCGATGCGCCGCACGATCTCGTGAGCCCGGAATAGGTCAGGCGGACCGGAGCGGACCGAGGTCGCCATCGCGTTCAACGAAATGGCCGGCCCCGTGGAGCCGGCCATTCCAGTTCGCGCTTGAGAGCGGCTACGAGGCCGGATTCGTGGTCGGCCGGGTCGGAGCCGACGTGCTCGTCGGCGCCGTTGCGGGACGGGGCGCGGATCGGGGGCCCTCGCTGGACGTCTCCTCCACGTGGGCCTGGACGCGAGCCGCCGCGGACTGTGACTTCTCGTACCACGACTGGGTCAGCTGGCTCGCGACCTCTCGACCGCCGAGCCCGAACGCCAGACCGAAGGCCAGCGCGAGCGCCGCGACGATCCCGATGAAGAGGATGTTGACGAGGTTCGCGGCAATGCCGATCTGGTTGATCGCGATGATCACCGCGAACGCGACGATCGCGACCTCGGCAATCTGGCCGAGCAGCGGGGCGTTCGTGAAGCCCATCTCGCCGGCACCGACCTCGATCGTGCCGCGCACGAACCGGCCGATGAGCGGGGCCACGAGGAGGATGATCGCGGCGACGATCAGGTTCGGGATCCACAGCAGCACGTCGTTCAGCAGCTGGCTGACCTGGGTCAGCCCGAGGACGTTCGCGGCCGCAACGAGGAAGACGAGGCGAACGAGCCATTTCACGAGCTCGCCGGCAACGACGCTCGGCTGGATCTGGCGGGTGCGCTCCCCGTAGACGCGGCTCCCATGCTCGGCGAACAGGCGATCGACTCCAACCCGCCGGAGGAGCTCGGTCACCACGCGGGCGAGGACGCCGGCGATGATCCAGCCGATGACGATGATGATCAGGGCGCCGATCACGAGCGGGATCGCGGCGAGGAACGTGTTCAGCGCGTTGGAGAGCGAGAGGAAGACGGCGTCTCCCCAATTCGAGACGACGGTCGTGGGCATCGGGCTACTCCTGAGCGGCGTGTGGACCGGACCGGGGGTCGCCCGTGAGCCTGGACCGGGGTGCGCGACGGACAGCCGGTTGTGCGGAACGGTGGGGTTGCAGGATCGTGACGGACGATCGCAGGCGCGCCAAACGCGCTCGGCAACGCGCCGTTCCAGGGCTCGGTCGGGTCAGGCGTCAGGCGCGCCGAGCACGCTGCCTGGCGACTCGCTCGTAGGCCTCGGCGAGCAGGGGAGCGACGACGTCGCGGAACGTCGCGTCGCTCGGATTCAGGATCGAGATCCAGCGCTGCTTCGCGTAGACGGGGTGGGGGAGGATGCGGTCGAATGCCGCGTAGTCGGGATCGGACGTCGACCCGACCAGGCGCTCGAACGTCTCGCGCCCGACACCGAGGTTGAGGCGGAACGTCCCCGGCCGCGACAGGCGGGACGGTGCGCCTTCGTCGTGCTCGTCGGTCGTGACGATGGTCGCGAAGTTCGGCCAGTGCTTCTCCGGGTCGAGCGAGAAGAACGTCGCTCCGAGGGCGTCCACGACGTCGGTGTCGGGATATCGCTCCAGGATCGCCCGCGTGATCGCCTCCGGATCTGGACCGGCCGGCGGTGCGTCGTCCCTCATCGCGTGACGCGCTCGAGGCGTTCGGAGAAGCGGTTCATGAGGAGCTGACAGCCTCCATCAATGCCGGTTGACGAGCAAGCAGACGCTAACG
>DATAQF010000261.1:0-4214 GCA_036264795.1 Candidatus Limnocylindrales bacterium
CGCCGAGGCCGTACCAGAGCCCGGCGGCCGGAAACACGTCCGGGCGGGCGATCTCCTCGAGCCCGAGCACGTCGCCGTAGAAGCGACGTGCGACCGCGATCGACTCGACATCCCCGGGAATCGGCAGGCTCACGTGTTGGAGGCGTTGGATCGCAAGACTGCGAGGCTCGCCGCTCATCCGGCGAGCTCCGTCGTCGGGTGGATCGTCATGAGCTCCCTCATCGCGGGCAAGGGTACTGCGACGGACGCGCCTGCGCGGCTCGATGGGGTCTCGATGGGCCCGTCGCCATTCGGGCATACGATCGCCCTGGTCGCGCGGGGCGCGTGCTCACCCCGACGGCGCGCCGCCGGAGGAATGACGATGTCCGAAACCGCCGAGCCGGCTCCGCTCGCCACCCCAGTCGGCGACGAGTCCACGACGAACGATGAATCACCGCGCCGAACGCCGTCGCGCGGTCGCCGGCTCGCCCGCCCGGTGGGGTTGGTCCTCCTCGCGGTGATGCTGGTCGCGGTCGGTGCAGGGCTCGACCGAGCCGGCGTCCTGCCGGGAGGACCGGCGACAGACCCCGCCGCCGCCTCTCCCCAGTTCGCGCTGATTCGCCAGGCATGGGACCTGCTTCATCAGCAGTACGTTGGACGCAGCACGCTCGACGACACCCAGCTCGCGTACGCGGCCATCGGGGCCCTCGCCGATTCAACCGGCGACACCGGCCACACGTCCTTCGAGACACCGGCCGAGCTCGCCGCCGAGCAGGCCGTCCTGAGCGGACGCTACGTCGGCATCGGCGTGGCACTCGAGCCCTCGACCGGCGGCGCGGTCATCCGTCTCGTGTTCGACGGGAGCCCGGCGGCACGAGCCGGGCTCCGAACCGGCGACCTGATCCTGGCGGTCGACGGCCGGGACGTCACGGGCCTCACGATCACGAAGCTGAGCGGGTTGATCGGCGGTCCCGCGGGCTCGTCGGTGACCCTCACGATCCGGCCGGCCGCGGGCGGACCGACCCGACAGGTGACGGTCACCCGGGAGCCGATCACGATCCCGGTCGTCGAATGGGCGATGATCCCGGGCTCGCACCTCGCCGACGTCCGGATCGACCAGTTCTCGGATGGCGCAACGAAGTCCCTCGTCGAGGCGCTGCGAAACGCGAAGACCGCCGGCGCCACCGGGGTCGTCCTGGACCTTCGGGGGGATCCGGGCGGCCTCGTCTCGGAGGCCGTGGGGGTCGCGAGCCAGTTCATCGACGCGGGGATCGTCTACCGCGAGCGCGATGCCTCGGGGCATGAGACGGACGCGGCGGTCCAGCCCGGTGGCGTGGCATTGACGACGCCGCTCGTCGTCCTCGTCGACCACGGGACCGCCAGCGCCGCCGAGATCGTCGCGAGCGCGATCCAGGACGCCCGCCGGGCGCTGATCGTCGGACAGCCGACGTTCGGCACCGGGACGATCCTCGCCCAGTTCTCACTGGCCGACGGGTCGGCTCTCCGGATCGGCACGGTCGAATGGCTGACCCGCAACGGCCGGAGCACATGGCACGTCGGCGTTGCGCCGGACCAGGTCGTCGCCCTCGGCAAGGGCGAGCAGCCCGTCACGCCGGTCCAGCTGAAATCGATGAGCGAGCCGCTCACGAAGATCCCGGACGCACAGCTCCAGGCCGGCAGCCGGCACCTCCAGCCCTGAGTCGAAGCCGTCCGGACGAAGCCGCGAGGGCGGATCGCCGACGGGCGGAAACCCCGGCCCGGGCATGCGGCTCGCCGGCCCGCCGGCCCGTCGTCAGGGCCGGGCGGCGGTCTCCACGGGCCTGCTCTCCGCGACGACGGGTCCGCTCTCCACGGCGCGAACCGGCGCCGCACCCGAGTAGCGCGCCTCGAACCGATCGGCCGCGGGCAGGACCATTCGCGTCGACACCAGCGCCGCGAAGGAGACGGTCACGGTCAGCAAGGGCACGATCGCGGCCACGCTGAGGAGACAGAGGGCGAAGAGGATCAGGCCCAATCCCGCGAGTCGCACTGGATGTGCGAGGAGGAGCAGAGCGGCGAGCCGCAGCCGCCGCCGGGCCGGCATGGCGGCACGCGCTGAGTCCATCAGGATCGGCCAGGCGACCCAGGCGTAGAGCCAGGTGGCGACGAGACCCCAGAACGCCAGCGTCGCGAAGGCCCAGCCGACGACCGTGCCGGTCAGCAGGCCCGAGATGACATTGAAGCCGAGGATGAGCGCGGCGACCAGCAACCCAGCACCGAGGGCCAGCGCCGGTCGGACCTCACCCCGCCACGCGTCCAGCCCGTCCCAGAAGGAGACGGACTCGCCTCGAACGATCCGCGTGGCCATCCGGAAGATCCCGGCGATCGGCAGCGCCGCGAGCGGCAGGAGCACGATGAGGCCCGGCACGAGGACGGCGACGCCGAGCAACAGGAGGGAGACGGCCGCCCACAGGACGTTGGCCGGCAGCAGGCGCCAGGAATGGAAGTAGAAATCGGTGGCCGCGGATCGAAGCGCTCCCCGAAGCGTCGGCGAAGCCGGAAGCGCTGCCGGGTCAGCCCTTGACGCCACTGGCCGCGATCCCTTCGACGAAGTAGCGCTGGAAGAAAACGTACAGGACGAGCACCGGAAGGGTCGACAGGACGACCACGGCCATCAGGGGCGGATAGTTCGTCGAGAAGCCGCCCTGAAGCCGGAAGAAGCCCAGCGCGATCGGGACGGTGAAGAAGTTCTGGTCGCGGAGCAGGATCAGGGGCCAGAAGAACGCATTCCACGCTCCCTGGAACTGAAGGATCGCGACCGCGGAGAGCGCAGGCGTGGCAAGCGGCAGCATGACCCGCCAGAACGTCGTGAAGAAGCCGGCTCCGTCGATCCGCGCCGCTTCCTCGATCTCGCGCGGGATCGAGAGGAAGTACTGGCGCATCAGGAAGATGTTCGCGCCCATGATCGCCATGACGAGGACGACGGCGATGTACTGCCCGAATCCGCGGGTCAGCCCGAGCGCGTTCATGATCAGGTAGACCGGCACGAGCCGGAGCTGGTCCGGAATCATCAGGGTCGCGAGCACGACAAGGAACAGGATCTCGCGCCCGGGGAACCGCAGCCGTGCGAAGGCATAGCCCGCGAGGCTCGCGAGGACAAGGTTCGAGATCGTGATCGCGAGGGCGATCGCGCCGCTGTTCAGGAACAGCCGGATGATCGACGGCTGGAGCTTCTCGAACACGTAGCGCCATGCGTCGAGCGTGAACGGATCGGGGATCACGGTGAGCCGCACCGAGTCCGGCAGCGTCTTGAACGACGTGATGACCGACCAGGCGAACGGGGTGAA
The DNA here is from genome assembly GCA_036264795.1 of Candidatus Limnocylindrales bacterium. Lineage (GTDB taxonomy): Bacteria > Chloroflexota > Limnocylindria > Limnocylindrales > CSP1-4 > CF-46. Next base: position 3,306 of record DATAQF010000261.1, read on the forward strand.
CATCAGGATGGCGTAGCCGATCATCAGGGCGTAGGCGGCCCGGCGACGCCAGTGCACGCGGGTGCCGACGGGTCGAACGTCGGGCACGTCCACGGCCGGAGCCGGCCGCGGCGCGGCAGTCCCACCGGCCGGAACCGGGGCGATGGCGGGTGGAGTCCCGGCGTCTGACGGTCCGGTCATCGGATGGGCTCTCGGGCGGCCGGGTTGCTCACCATGCCGGCGCCGATCCGAACAGCCGCCGCTGGATCACCGTGATCGTGAAGATGATCACGAAGAGGATCAGCCCGACGGCGGCCGCGTAATCGAAGTCGAACTTCGTGAAGGCCTGGTTGTAGAGATACAGAACGACGGTCATCAGGGCATTGGCCGGGTCGCCGTTGGACCCACCGGCGATCGCCGCCTGGTCGAACAGCTGGAGCGCCCCGATGACCGCAACCGTGGCGACGAAGTAATGGCCCGGCTTGAGCAGCGGAAAGGTGATCCGCCAGAACATCTGCCAGCTGTTGGCGCCGTCGATCGCCGCCGCCTCGTACACCTCGTGACTGATCGTCTGCAGCGACGCGAGGTAGAAGAGCATGAACGTCCCGGACGTGGTCCAGGCGTTCAGCAGGATCACCGAGTTGAGGGCGGTTTTGGCGTCGCCGATCCAGTTCTGGTTCGGGGCGAAGCCGAAGAGCTGAAAGATCGGGTTCAGCCCGAGGGCCGCGCGGACGCCGTTGAAGAAGCCATCCGGCGCGGCGAGAAAGATCCAGAGGATCGTGATCGCCGCCGAAGAGGCGATCGCCGGGAAGTAGAACGCCGCGCGAAAGAACGTTCGGCCGCGCACCTTCTGGTTCACGAGGACGGCAAGGAACAGCCCGACCGCCATGGTCAGCGGCACCCAGATGACGGCGTAATACAGCGAATTCT
>DATAQF010000233.1:0-4035 GCA_036264795.1 Candidatus Limnocylindrales bacterium
ATGGCGACCCGGGAAGAGCTGGTCTACACGGACGGCAACCTGATGAACGGCAACCTGTTCGACTACCGCGTCCCCCGCACGACGGATCTGCCGGAGCTCCGGACCGTCCTCGTCGAGCGGGGCGACGGGGTGGGCGTATACGGGGCGAAGGGAGGCGGCGAGGGGGCGCTGAACCCCGTCGCGGCCGCGATCGCGAACGCTGTCGAGCGCGCGGCCGGCATCCGCCTGCGTGAGGCTCCGTTCACGCCCGAACGTGTCTGGCGTGCGCTCCGCGAGCGGGATGCCGCGCGAGCTGCGGCCGGGGATCCGGCGGCAGGCCGGCCGTCGGACCGGCCGGGTGATCCGCATTGAAGCTCGGCGGAACGATCGAGATCGCGGCGCCGGCGGCCGAGGTTTGGGCCCGGATGGTCGACCCGCGCAGCCTCGCGGCGTGCGTCCCCGGGGTCGGCGACGTCCTCCAGGTCGATGAGCAGACATTCCAGGGCACCGTGACGGCCTCGGTCGGACCGATCGAGGGCCGGTTCGCGTTCACATCGGTGCTCGTCGAGGAGGAGTTTCCCGACCGTCTCGTCGTCCGGGTGGAGGGCGTCGATTCCGTCACGAAGAGCCGGCTGATCGCCGATGTCGAATCGTCGGTCGCCGACCGTGGCGCGGCCGACACCGTCCTGACGTATCGGGCGAACGTCGCCGTCAAGGGCCGCCTCGCGATCCTCGGCGAGATGGTCCTGCGGGCGACCGCCAACGCGATGATCGGCCAGGTCACGCGCTGCCTGCGGGATCAGCTCGAGGCGGCAGCCAGCCGATGACGACCGGCGGGGGTTGGGACCTGATCGTCGTCGGGGGCGGGACGGCCGGCTCCGTCGTCGCGGCGCGGGCGAGCGAGGACCCGACCCGGCGCGTCCTCCTCATCGAGGCCGGCCCGGACCCACGTCCGATCCCGGACGTCGTCAGCGACCCGAAGCGCCAGACGGAGCTCGTGCTCGAGTCGCCATACGTCCGGATGTACGAAGGCACCCGCGGCGACGGGTCGACGTACCCCCTCCTCTCCGGTCGGATCCTCGGAGGCGGGTCCTCAGTGAACAATCTCGTCGTCGTCCGGCCGATGCGGATCGATTTCGACGCCTGGGAGCGATTCGGCGGCCCGCGCTGGTCCTACGACGCGCTCCTTCCCGTCATGAAGGCCATCGAGACGGACGAGGACTTCGGCGATCGCCCGATCCATGGCTCGAGCGGGCCGCTCGTCCTCCATCGGGCGTTCAAGCTCGAGGATGCCGCCGACCCGCCGGTCGCGGCCCTGATCGAGGCGGCGCATGCGCTCGGCCTGCCGAGCTGCCCCGACCTCAACGTCCCCGCGCCGTACGGGATCTGCGCGTCGCCATACAACCAGGTCGACGGCCGGCGGCAATCCGTCGTCGTCGCCTACCTGGACGACGTGCGGGACCGGCCGAATCTCGAGATCCGGCCGGACACGATCGCGACCCGGCTGATCCTGGACGGGAGCCGCGTCCGGGCCGTCGAGGTCGGCGCGCCCGACGGGAGCCGCGAGACGCTCGAGGCGGACGAGATCGTCGTCTCGGCCGGCGCGTTCGGCACGCCCCAGCTCCTCATGTTGTCCGGGATCGGCTCGCCCGAAGTGCTCGAGCCCCACGGGCTGGCTGTCCGCCACCGACTCGACGGCGTCGGCGCGAACTACCAGGACCATGCGGTCGTCTACGTGACCTTTGCCGGCACCACGGATCTGCGCGAGGACTACGTCATCCCGAAGGTCCGCCTGATCGCGAAGAGCAACGACCGGCTCGAGCATCCCAATCTCCATGTCTTCATGCGGCCGTCGATTCGGATGCCGGGCCTCGCCCCGATGCTGCCCGTGTCCCTGCACCTGCTCGAGCACCGCTCGCCCGGCCGTCTGACGCTCGCCTCGGCCGATCCGGAGGACGCGCCGATCGTCGATACCGGCCTCCTGCGAGACGAGGCGGACGTCGAGGCGCTCGTCGACGGCATCGGCTTCGTCGATCGATTGACGAAGCAGCCTGCCCTGGCCCAGTTCTACGGCGAGCTCGTCACGCCGGAGTCGCGCGACGAGTGGCGCGAGCACGTGCTGACGGCCCACGACACGTACCACCATGCCGTCGGCACCGCGCGGATCGGACCGGCCGGCGACCCGCTCGCGGTCGTCGACTCCGAGCTCCGGGTCCATGGGCTCGACAACCTCCGGATCGCCGATGCGTCGGTCCTGCCGACCGTTCCGCACGCGAACACGAACCTCGCCGCGATCCTCGTCGGCGAGATCGCGGCCCGGGAGCTCAGCCGGACTGCGGCCGGGACTCGGTGACCTCCCAGGCGTCAGCCGACGGCGTGCCGCCGGGGGAGCCGACGGCGGGCGTCCAGGGCTCGATCGTGACCCGAGGCCTCACGAAGCGGTTCGGGTCCTTCACGGCCGCCGCAGACCTCGACCTGAGCGTCCAACCCGGCGAGATCTTCGGGCTTCTGGGGCCGAATGGCGCCGGCAAGACGACGACGATCAAGATGCTCATCACGCTCCTGCCGCCAAGCTCCGGCACCGCGATCGTGGCGGGGGCCGATATCGTCCGTCAGCCGGCCCTGGTTCGGCGCCGGATCGGCTACGTCCCTCAGCTTGTCTCGTCCGACGGCAGCCTCACGGCGCGCGAAAACCTGCGCCTCTCCGCGCGGCTCTACCACCTGCCGGGCTCCGAGCGGGAGGATGCGATCGCCGAGAGCCTCGGCTTCATGGGCCTGTCCGAGGTCGGCGACCGGCTCGTCCGGACCTATTCGGGCGGGATGGTTCGCCGCCTCGAGATCGCCCAGGCGATGCTTCACCAACCGGCGGTCCTCGTCCTCGACGAGCCGACGGTCGGGCTCGATCCCACGGCACGGGCGACCGTATGGGATCGGGTCGCCCGGCTCCGCGAGGATCACCGGACCACGATCCTCCTGACGACCCACTACATGGACGAGGCCGACGAGCTGTGCGAGCGGATCGCCCTGCTCGAGGCGGGCCGCATCCGACAGACGGGCCGACCCGACGAGCTCAAGGCCGCCGTCGGCCCGGGCGCCACACTGGACGATCTCTTCCGGGCGCTGACCGGAAGCGGCATCGAGGTCGGAGGAACCTTTCGTGACATCGGCCGCACCCGCCGTACCGCGCAGCGCCTCGGCTGAGCCGACGCCGGTCGTCCGCTTCGTGCTGGACGTCTCGGCGGTCGCCCGGGCCGAGCTGCTGAAGATCCGCCACGATCCCGTCGAGATCGTGAGCCGAGCGAGCCAGCCGCTGTTGTGGCTGCTCGTCTTCGGTCCCGTCGTCTCCCGTGCCCGGGCGATCGACACGGGGGCGATGCCCTATCAGGACTACCTGACGCCGGGCGTTCTCGCCCAGAGCGCGCAGTTCAGCGCGATCTTCTTCGGCCTCGCCGTGATCTGGGAGCGCGATCTCGGGTTGATCCACAAGCTCCTCGCGACGCCGGCGGCGCGGTCGGCCCTCGTCCTCGGCAAGGCGCTGGCCGGCAGCGCTCGAGCGCTCGTCCAGGCCCTGATCGTCTACATCGCGGCGATCGCGATCGGGGTGTCCGTCCGGCTCGATCCGCTGTCGGTCGCCGTGGTCGCCCTCGTCATCGTGCTCGGCTCGTCGCTGTTCGCAACGTTCTCGCTCATCGTCGCCTGCATCGTTCGATCCCGGGAGCGATTCATGGGGATCGGCCAGCTACTGACGATGCCGCTGTTCTTCGCGAGCAGCGCGATCTATCCGGTCGAGCTGATGCCGAGCTGGCTCCAGGTCATCGCGTCCGTCAACCCGCTGACGTACATGGTCGACGCCCTCCGGGCGACGATGATCATCGGCGGCACGAGCCAGCACGGGGTTCTGGTCGACGTCTCCGTCCTCGGCGCCGTCCTCGTCGTGCTGCTCGTGATCGGGGGTCGCCTCTACCCGCGTCTGGGTCAGTAACCGGCCCGTCCGTGCGCGGGTCTTAGGCCGCCCCACCCGGAATTCACGATGGAGGGCTCATGAACTTCGCCGGC
>DATAQF010000303.1:0-11067 GCA_036264795.1 Candidatus Limnocylindrales bacterium
GCGGTCGCCGGCGGGCTCGTGTATCCGCCCCTGATGGGCCTGATGTCCGTCACGGTCGGGCTGCCCGCCGCGATGGTCGGCACCGCCCTCCTCGGGCTGGTCTGCGGGATCGTCCTGTTCCTCGTCGGGCGGCGCTCGGCAGCTGCCGGACCGCTCGCCCTTGGGGACTCCTGAGGGCCTGCAACTGACGGTCGGGCCGGACGGTCAGGCGCCGGCGCACAGGCGAGGGCACTGACCCCGGCCGGATGGTGATCAGGCCGAGGCGAGCGCCGGCGCACGTTATCGTTACGACCGTCGTGACAACGGCCCTCGGATCAGGGTCGTCGCCCCAGGACGGAGGGTTCGGTGGACGACTTTCCGCGCTTCGATCTGGATGGCCGCGTCGCGCTCGTCACCGGCGCGTCGCGCGGCCTGGGTCGGGCGATCTCGCTCGCGCTCGCCAATGCCGGCGCGCACGTCGCGCTCGGCCTTCATGACGTGTCGGGCGAGAGCCCGTCCGGCGAGATCGAGGCGATGGGCCGAAAGGCCCTTCCGGTCCAGATGAACATGCTGGATCTGGGCGAGATCTCGCGCGCGGTGGACACCGTCGTCGAGCAATTCGGCCGTCTCGATATCCTCGTGAACAATGCCGGCGTCAGCCCGACGTCGCCGGCCGAGGACGTGACCGAGACGAACTTCGACCTGACGCTCGGGGTGAACGTCAAGGGCCTGTTCTTCGCGAGCCAGGCAGCCGGCCGCGTGATGATCGGGCAGGGCTCCGGGCGGATCGTCAGCCTGAGCTCTCAGGCGGGCTTCGTCGCCTTGCCGACCGAGTCGGTCTACTGCATGTCGAAAGCCGCGGTCGCCCACCTGACGAAGTGCCTGGCCGTCGAATGGGGCGCCCACGGGATCACCGTCAACGCCGTCGCCCCGACCTTCATCCGGACGCCCGGCACGGAACGGGCGCTGGCGGATCCGGCATTCGAGGCCGAGACCCTCGAGCGCATCGCCGGGCTCCACCGGATCGGCGAGCCGATGGACGTCGCCGGGGCCGTGGTCTTCCTCGCTTCGCCGGCGGCGTCCCTCATCACCGGCCACACGATCCTGATCGACGGCGGGTGGACCGCCCGCTGACGGTGATGCCCGACGGCCCCGAGCGGACGGGTAGGGGGAGCCTGCTAGACCGCCCGGCCGAGCCCGAGGAGTCCGAGACCCGCGAGCTCGCGTCGAAGGTCGGCGGCGCTCGTGAACCGCGTCGAGCGGATGCCGAGCGCCTGGGCCGCCTCGACGTTCGCCGCGACATCGTCGATGAACAGGACCTCCTCCGGCCGGAGTGCCTGCCGGTCGAGGAGCGCCTCGTAGGCACGCCGGTCGGGCTTCGCCGCTCGGATCTCGCCGGAGATCACGATGTCGTCGAACCAGTCGAGGAACGGGTAACGCGGCCGAGCCAGCGGAAACGTCTCTGCCGACCAGTTGCTCAGTGCGTACAGCCGGATCCCGGACGTCCGCAGCTCCGCGAGGATGTCCACGGTCGGTGCGATCGGCTCACCGAGGGTCTCCGGCCAGCGCTCCCAATAGGCAGAGATGAGGTCCGCCTGGTCGGGGTGCTCGGCGATGAGCTCGGCGATGGCCTCCGACCACGGTCGGCCCGAATCCTGCTGGCGGTTCCAGTCGGGCGTGCAGACGGTCGCGAGGAAGGTCTCCATCGCGTCCTCGTCACCGGCGAAGAGCGACCGGTAGAGATGACGCGGATCCCAGTCGATCAGGACCCCGCCGAGGTCGAAGACGACGGCCGATGGACGGGCCGACGACGGTGCCGGCTCGTTCAACTCCTGCCGTCGGCCCGCTCCAGGACGATCATCGGGATGATTCGCTTCGTCATCTTCGGATATTCGCCGAACTCCGGCCTCGCGGCCACATGGTCGTTCCAGAGGCGGTCGCGCTCTGCACCGGTCGTGTCGGTCGCTCGAGCCTTGAAGGTCTCGTTGTCCGCTTCCACCGTGACCTCCGGATGGGTCAGCAGGTTCTGATACCAGGCGGGGTTCTCGTCGGCGCCGCCCTTGGACGCGGCAATGACGTAGCGATCACCGTCGCGGTGGAAGGTCACGATCGCGGTCCTCGGCTCGCCCGTCCTGGCGCCCGTCGTGGTCAGGACCATGAGGGGCCTGTCGGCCATCGGTCCGGTTGACGGCCGACCGCCGTGCGCCCGCATGTCCTCGATCAGCGCCTTCGTGAACGCCTCGGGATCCCAATCGGTCATCTATCGATTCCTCTCGCGCTTGGCCGTTCGTTTGATTGCAGGGGCAACGATCTCATGAATCGCACCGAGGCGCTCACCGCGGCCAGCCGGGAGTCCTCAATCCGCGAGGAGGGTCAGACCTGAAGCTCGGTGGGCGTGATCTCGACCTCCGCGAGCTGGCCGTCACGCTCGAGGGTCACCTCGATGACGCGGCCGACGAGGGCGCCGACGAGGGAACGTTGGAGATCGCCGACGCCGGCGATCGGCCGCCCGTCGAGCGATACGATCAGATCGCCGGCGCGAACCCCCGCCGCCGCGGCCGGGCTCCCCTCGAGGAGCTGGACGACCTCGAGGCCGGACGGCCGGCCGAGACGGTCTGCGAGTGGCGCGGGCAGACGGCGCGTGCCACCGACGACGCCAAGGTAGGCGCGCCGGACCCGACCGTCACGCATGAGCGCCGCAATGATCGTCCGCGTTGCGGCATCGATCGGAACCGCGAGTCCCAGTCCGATGCCCGCGACGGCGGTGTTGATTCCGACCACGCGTCCGCGGACATCGGCCAACGCGCCGCCGGAGTTGCCGGGGTTCAGCGCGGCGTCCGTCTGGATGACGTTCTCGACGAGCCGGCTCGCCTGGCCGTCGCGAGCGGCGAGGGAGCGGCCGAGGGCGCTGACGACGCCGGCCGTCACCGACCCGGCGAAACCGAGGGGGTTGCCGATGGCCACGACGAGCTGGCCCACGCGGAGGCGGGCGGCGTCGCCGAACGGCGCCGCTGCCAGGCCGTTGCCCGATGCCCGGACCACGGCCAGGTCCGAGAGCGAGTCGCGTCCCACGACGTCGAAGGAAAGCTCGTCGCCATCGACGAACGTGGCGGTTCCCCGCTCCGCGCCGGCGACGACGTGCGCATTCGTGAGAAGGAAGCCGTCCGGGGTGAACGTGACGGCTGAACCGCTGCCACCGCCCCAGCCGCTCCGTCGCTCGACGCGGAGGCTCGCGACCGACGGGATCAGTCGAGCCGCCGCGCCGCTCACCGCGGTTGAGTAGGCGTCGAGCGCCTCCTCCTCGAGCGCCTCGGTCAGACGCTCGTCCGCGGCTGTGGTGGCGCCGTCGGCCGGCAGGATCTCAGGCAACGCGACCATCGGGTTGTCTCAGGCCTCGCCGGAGACGTCGGCCGTCCCGCCGACGCTGACCGTGCGCTCTTCGTCGCCGCGGACGATCTTCAGCTCGATCGGGAGACCCGACCGTGCGAGGATCTCGGGCAGCGCATCGGGGTCCTCGAGCGTCCGTCCCGCGGCCTCGACGAGAAGGTCGCCCTCCCGGATCCCGGCACGGGCGGCCGGGCTGCCGTCCTCGACACCGCGCACGAGGAGCCCGTCACGCTCGGCGAGACCGACGGAGGCGCGGAGCCGACGAGCGACCGCCGACGGGGCCACCGCGATCCCGAGCCGCGGACGGCTCACGGACTCGCCGCGGGCGAGGGCGTCGACGCGCTCGCGGAACGCGGCGTCGGCCGGACGGGCGAGGTAGAAGCCCTCGCCGACGCGGTTCGTGTTGAGAGCGAGCAGCCGGCCCGCTCCATCGACGAGCGGCCCGCCGGACGATCCCGACGCGAGCGGCGCAGTGTGCTCGAGGCTGCCGCCGATCCGCGTGCCGCCCGGGCCGCGGAACGAGCGCTCGACCGCCGAGACCGTCCCCGCCGTCACCCGTGCCGGCCCGCCCTGGGTCGCAGCAAGGCCGAAGACGATGTCGCCGACCTGGGCCTCGGCGTCCGACCAGGCGAGCGGCGTGGCGCCGGTCGTCTGGACGTCGATGACCGCGAGATCGCCGTCACCGTCGACACCGAGGACCTTGCCGCGCGTCGAGCGGCCGTCGCGGAATGTCACGGTGACCTCGTCTCCGCGGAGGTTGTGGGCGTTCGTGAGGACTCGTCCGTCGGCGATGACCACGCCGCTGCCGCGGGTCCGCTGGCCGATGCCGACGACGGCGGCGCCGGCCGTATCGGACACGCTCCGGATCGCGTTCGAGAGCTCGTCGAGAATGGACATCGAGGTTGACCTCCAGGCCGGTTCGATTCCGGCGGGGCGCCGATGCGTCCCGCTCGGTGAGTTGTCAGTTGCAAATCGCAACATACTACTGACTGGCGGCCTGCGCAAGCGCGTCAAGGTACGATGCCGTGCGTGACTGAGTCAGCCCCGGCCGAACCGGCGCCCAGCGCCCTTGAGTCCGCCCTCGAACGGGTCGGCGACCGATGGTCGCTCCTCGTCGTCGACGCCCTGCTCGATGGGCCGCGGCGGTTCGGCGAGGTCCGCGACGCGCTTCCGGGCATCGCGCCGAACATCCTGACCGACCGGCTCCGTCGCCTCGAACGCGAGCGGATCCTCGTCGCGGCGCCGTACAGCACCCGACCCCCGCGCATGGAGTACACGCTCACCGGCGACGGCCGGGACCTGGCGTCGGCGCTCCGCCTTCTTGCGGACTGGGGGACCCGGCGCACGGGCGGGGAGCCGTTCCGCCACGACCGCTGCGGGACACCCGTCGAGGCGCGCTGGTTCTGCCCGACGTGCGCCGTCGCGGTCAGCGACGCGGAGATCGCCGGCGAGGAGAACCGCCTCGTCTGAGCTCGGGCCAGCGCCCGATCGGGGTCACCCCGCTGATGCCGGTATCACGCAAGGGTGACGCCGTCAGGGTGATTGCCCTGTCAACCGCCTCGGAGGAGTACGACGATCCGTCGGCTCGGCTCCTCGCCGATCGACTGGGTGGCCACAGTCGGATGGTCGCGAAGGGCGAGGTGGATCCAGCGTCGCTCGAGCGCGGGCATCGGCTCGAGCTGGATCATCTTGCCGGTCTCCTCGACACGGGCTGCGGCACGATTGGCAAGATCCCTGAGCTGCCGCTCGCGCCGACCGCGATAGTCCTCGACGTCGACGAGGACACGCGTCCATTCGCCCATCCGTCGCGACAGCATCAGGTTGACGAGATGCTGGAGCGCCGAGAGCCGCTCGCCCTTGCGACCGATCAACGAGCCGAGCGCCTCGCGCCCGTCCGGATCGGCGACGACGTTCAGGCGGCTCGTGTCGCCCGTCTCGACCTCGACCTGCACCGCAAAGCCGATGTGGCGCATGAGCTCCTCGAGGATCTCCTTGCCGGCAGCGAGCGCCTCGGGCGATGCCTCAGCCGCCTCGAGATCGGCGCGTTCCGCGGCCAGCGAGCCGCGTGCGGCCTGGACCTCGGCCGTCTCCGTGGCGGTCAGCCCGGTCGTCCCCGCGCCACCCTCCTCGCGAGGCCCCCGGGCCGGTCGTTCGCCACGGTCGGCACGGTCCCCGCCGGGTCGCGGGCCGCGGTCGTCGCGGCGTGGGCCGCGGTCGGGGCGATCCGTTCGTTCGGGTCGATCCGCGCGCACGGGCGCGTCGGCCGGAGCCCCGAACCCGGCCGCCGGGGCCGCCTCCGGCTCGGGCCGCGGGCCGCGGTCGGGCCGGGGCTCGCCGCCACCGAAGCCGCGCTCCTCGCGGCGTGGGCCTCGATCGCCGCCCGGCCGCCGGTCGTCGCGGCGCGGGCCTCGATCCCGGTCGCCTCCACTGAAGCCGCGGTCGTCACGGCGTGGGCCTCGATCCCGGTCGCCGAAGGCGCGCTCCTCGCGCGGCGGCGGAGGCGGCAGGGGCGTGTTCGCCGCCGCCTCTCGCTTCGGAGCGGCGCCGCCGAGCGCGGACCGCGGCGCGGCGACGATTCGGGCCGGCTCCGCCCCCATGCCGAGGACGCCGCGGCTGCCCGCCGTCAGGATCTCGAAATCGAGGTCGTTCAGCTCGACGCCGAACTCCTCCCGGGCATTCTTGAGCGCCTCTTCGACGCTCTTGCCGGAGAACTCTCGGTACGCACTCATCAGCGGCGTCTCCCTCGGCGGCTCTGGCGGCCGCGTTCCTTGTGGCGAATGGTCCTGTCGACCTCGGCGGCGCGGCCGGCGGACCCGCCCAGAGGCGAGGTCGCGGGCCGGGTCTTGGGATCGACCGGTGGCGGAAGGACGACCGGGAAGCGGGGGGCGTGGCCCTTCGCGAAGGAGGGCGTCCACCCGAACAGCGGGAACATCCCGCCCCAGCCGATGATCAGGTACTGCTGGATGATCGAGAAGATCGTCGATGTGATCCAGTACAGGAACAGGCCTGCCGGCAGGAAGCTGCCGTAGATCAGCGAGATGAAGGGGAAGATGTACGCCATCTGGCGCTGGATCTTGTAGTTCGGATCGTCGGCCATTGCCGGATCGTGCGGCGGCAGCGTCATCCGCGATTGGACGAGCTGGAGCAGCGATGAGATGACCGCCAGGAGGCTCAGGCCCGAGAGCATCGAGCCCGCGGTTCCGATGATGACCTCCGGGACGCCCCAGTTCACGCCGAACGCGACCGGGTCCAGGCAGGGATTCGTCACGTGGCCGGCCGCGTTGACGATCGGCGCTGCCGCGCAGTGGAGGTCGAGGATCGTGAAGCCGAACACCTGGAGCATCGGCTGCGGGTCGTAATTCTGGAGACCCTGGCTGAAGACCGAGTACATCGGGATCAGCAGGAACACCTGGAGGAGGGCGGGCAGGCAACCCGACACGGGATTCACGCCGCGCTCCGCGTAGAGCTGGCGCTGGGCTTCCTGTTGCTTCACGCGGTCGCCCTTGAAGCGCCGCTGGATCTCCTTGACCTCCGGAGCCAGCATCTGGGTCCGCTTCGTCGACACGGTCTGCCGGCGGAAGACCGGGATCATGATGATCCGGATGATGATCGTCATCAGGATGATCGCGACCGCGATGTTGCCGGTGAGCTTGTCGAGGACGACGAGGAGGACGAAGAAGGCCTGAAAGATCGGGGTGAAGAGCCAGGCCAGGAAGCTGAACGGCTCGGTCGGCGACACGGGCTTCAGCGGGATCGCTGCCTGGGGTGTCGGCGTGACGGCGCCGCCGCTGGCGCCCGGCGAGCCGCCCGCCGGCCCGGCGCACGCCGCCACGAGGATGACGACCGCAGCGATCAGCAACAGCGGCCAGAGGTTCGAGCGGAGGCGCGGGAGAGTCACGTCGTCCTCGGTGATCTCAGCGGACCGGGTCGTAGCCGCCGGGATGGCCGGGATGGCATCGGCCGATCCGTCGGACCCCCATCCAGCTCCCGCGCAGCAGCCCGTACCGCTCGATCGCCTGCTCCGTGTAGCGGGAGCACGTCGGCTCGTAGCGGCAGCTCGAGGGCAGCCAGGCGAACACGATCCGGTAGAGCCGGATGAGCCCGATCCCGATCTGTTTCACGCGGTCGTCTGGCCTCCAAGGACTCCCCCGCGTCGGAGGAGCCGTCGCAGCGCTTCCACCAGCAGCTGGTGGTCGGCCTCGACGATCGCCGGTCGGGCGATGATCAGGACGTCCCAGCCTGGCTGGAACGAGGGCGCCATCGCCCTGAGCACTTCCCGAAGCCGGCGCCGGACGCGGTTGCGAACCACGGCGCCGCCCAGCTTGCGGCCTGTCGCCAGACCGAAGCGGGTCGTCTCGAGGTCCGTTCGCAGGAAGCGGGCGGTGAGAAGGGGATGGGACCGAACGGTCCCGGCGCCCTGCAGTGCCGCGAATTCCTGCGGACGGGAGAGCATCACGAGTCGCGGCGGATGCGTGCCGCGCTCGCTCGTCAGGCCGTCAGTCGCTTTCGACCCCGCGCCCGCCGAGCGGCAATGATGCGACGACCGCCGGTCGTCCTCATCCGGGCGCGGAAGCCGTGCTCCTTCGCGCGATGCCGCTTCTTGGGCTGATAGGTCTGCTTCATCGGGACTGTGCGCGATCCTCTCCGCTGGGCCCCGGGTCGACATCCGACCCCGAAAGGCACACAAACGCGCCTGCGCCCTTGTCTGGAGCGCTGCGGCGCGTTCGTCGTCCGGCGGATGATATGCCGCGCCGTTCGGGAGTGTCAAACGGGAGAGCCATGGATCCGGCGTCGAAAACCGCGGTTCCGACCGGACGACGGGACACGTCGTTCGCACCTCGCGGCGGGCCTCGCGGGCGCGGCGGCGGCGGACGTGCGGCGGACGCGATGTCGGCGGCCGGGCTTTCCCGGCGGGCCGTGATGGGATACTCCCCAGGAGTATCGCGGATTCGTCTTGCGACGCCCGTTCGGCCGGTGCTATCCTCTCCGGGCCCAACGGCGCCGGGACGTTCGCGGGACAGGCCCATAACCACTGGTTTCGGGTTCCTGGAGCGACGTCCGAATGAGGTCGGGCGCCTTCTTCCGAGACCTTGCGCTTCCGATCCCGCGGTCGTTCTGGCGACTCCTGTTCGTTCCCACGCGTTTTCTTCAACCATCCTCCTATCAGGATCACATCGACCGAATGGATGCCAAGCAGGTCTGGCGCGCGGCTCTCGGAGAGCTGCAGGTCTCGCTCTCGCCGGCCAACTTCGAGACGTGGCTGCGGGACACGCAGCTGGTCGACGTCGATGACCAACGGTTCCGGATCGCCGTCCCGAACGGCTTTGCGAAGGACTGGCTCGAGACCCGATACCGCTCCCTGATCAGCCAGACCCTCGCCCGCATCGTCGGCTACAGCGTCCAGGTCGAGTTCGTCATCGTTGCCGCGACCGCCGGCAGCGACGGCACCGAGGAGCCCTCGGGAGCTCCGACGCCAAGCCCGGTCCGCCTCGAGCCCGGTCGCGTCGGCGGCGAGGGCGGCTCGGCGAACCTGAACCCTCGCTACACCTTTGCCAACTTCATCGTCGGTTCGGCCAACCGCCTCGCCCACGCCGCGAGCCTGTCCGTCGCCGAGCGACCCGGTCATGCCTACAACCCGCTCTTCCTGTACGGCGGAGTCGGTCTCGGGAAGACCCATCTCATGCACGCGATCGGCAGCCAGGTCGCCGCGAAGTTCCCGCGCAAGCGCGTCGTGTACGCGACGAGCGAGAAGTTCACCAACGAGTTCATCACCTCGATCCAGCAGGGCAAGATCGACGACTTCCGAGCCCGCTACCGGCGGATCGACCTCCTGCTCATTGACGACATCCAGTTCATCGCCGACAAGGAGCGGACGCAGGAAGAGTTCTTCCACACGTTCAATGCCATCCACGAGGACGGCAAACAGATCGTCCTGTCGTCGGATCGGCCCCCGAAGGCGATTCTCACCCTGGAGGAGCGGCTCCGCTCCCGGTTCGAATGGGGCCTGATCGCGGACCTGACGGCGCCGGATCTCGAGACGCGGATCGCGATCCTCCGGGCCAAGGCCGAGGAAGGGGCCGTCCCGATCACCTCCGACGTGATCGAGTTCGTCGCCCGCAAGGTCGTGAGCAACATCCGGGAGCTCGAAGGCGCGTTGAACCGGATCGTGGCGTACGCGTCGATGGGGGCGATGCCGATCTCGATCGAGCTCGCTCAGGCGGTGCTCTCGAACGTGCTCTACAACCCGAAGAAGCGGCAGGTGACCCCGGAGCGGATCGCCAAGGCGGTCGCCGACTACTACGGCGTTCAGATGGACCAGCTCAAGGGCCAGAAGCGCGACAAGGCGATCGTCATGCCGCGCCAGATCGCGATGTTCCTGATGCGGGCCGAGACCGACGTGTCGCTGCTCCGGATCGGTGCGGAGCTCGGCGGTCGGGACCATTCGACGGTCCTCCATGCCTGCGACAAGATCACCCGGGAGTCGGCGGTGAACGACGAGCTTCGGCGCGAGATCGCGGCCGTTCGCGAGCTGATCTACGCCGATTAAGGCGCTCGCCAGTCAGCGTCGGGGCGCGATACGCGACGCGGCCCACGGAGCCAAGCGGCGGTTTCGACGCCATCCATGTGGAAAAAGGCCCCGATTCGGTGGACAACCGGGTCCCGTTGTGGACAGATGCGCCGGATTGGCGACCGAATCCGCGCGACGCGGTGGACGACCGAGGCTCGACGGGGAGGCTCCGACGGCACCTGGGTCCCGTATCCACGTTCCGTCCACGATCGGCCCGCCGTCGAGCCCGGGAAATCCCACCGCGCGGGCTCGGTCGTCCACGTCCGCTCGACGCACCGGGACGAGGGTCCGTCCACGACATCCACACCATGATGATGGTGATGACGGAGTGAGAAGATAGGGGAAGATACCCACGACCCAGGCCGCCCCGTCGCGAACCTCCACCCCGACCCCGGAGGACCGACCGACGCTTCATCGCCCGACGCGCCGTCACGAACATTGGAGCCAGCCCACGTGAAGCTATCCGTCATGCAGGAGAACCTGGCGCGCGGTCTGTCGATCGTGAGCCGGGCGGTCTCCAACCGCTCGCTGCCGGTTCTGACGAACGTCCTCCTGAAGACCGAGGACGGCGGCCTGAAGCTGACAGCGACGAACCTCGAGATCGGGATCACGTACTGGGTCCCGGGCAAGATCGAGACCGACGGGGCCACGTCCGTGCCGGCTCGCCTGTTGACCGACCTCGTCAACTCGCTGCCGGGCGGCGAGCCGATCGTCCTCGAGCTCGGCGACGGAGAGACGCTCCACATCACGGCCGGCCGGTTCGAGTCGAACATCAAGGGCATTCCGGCGGAGGACTTCCCGACCGTCCAGACCGCCGGAGAGCGGCCGATCACCCGCGTTGCCCAGAAGGTTCTCCGCCAGGCCCTCGATCAGACCGCGTTCGCGGCAGCGTCCGACGAGGCCCGGCCGATCCTGACCGGCGTCCTGGCCCGGTTCGAAGGCGACCAGCTCACCCTCGCCGCCGCCGACAATTACCGAATCGCGGTCAAGACGATCACGGTTCTCGACCCGGTCGAGGAGACGAGCGTCGTGATCCCGGCCCGGGCCCTGACCGAGCTGTCGCGGATCCTGGCCGACGTCGACGATCCGGTCTCGATCGTCCTCGCCCATTCGCGCAACCAGCTCCTGTTCCA
>DATAQF010000008.1:0-1994 GCA_036264795.1 Candidatus Limnocylindrales bacterium
AACGCCGCACATCCTCTGCCGGCGACCACGCGAAGGTGTTTCGATGTCCCAGAACGTCCGAACCGTCGGTGCCGGTGTCCTCGGCGCGCTCATCGTTGCCGTTGCGGCGCTCAGCGTGCATGCCGGCCCGACCACCGCGGCGCCCTCGACGTCGGCCGATCCGGCGACGCACACGATCTCCGTCTCCGCGTCCGGCAAGGTCACGGTCGTCCCGGACATCGCTCGGTTGAGCGTCGGCGTCACCGTCACGAAGCCGACCGTCAAGGCGGCTCGCACGGAGGCCGCCTCGGTCATGACGAACGTCATCGCCGCGATCAAGGCACTGGGCGTGGCCGACGCCGACATCCAGACCAGCGGCCTCAGCTTGAATCCCCAGTACGGCAGCAAGTCCCCGCCCACGATCACCGCCTACACGATCAGCGCGCAGCTCCAGGTCACGGTTCGCGATCTCGACAAGGCCGGGGATGTCGTCGATGCCGCGACCGCCAAGGGCGCGACGGACCTCAACGGGATGTACTTCGACGTTGCCGATCCCGCAAAGGCGATGAACGACGCCCGAGCCTCGGCGATCGCCGCCGCCCAGACGAGCGCCCAGGCGATGGCGGCGGCCGGGCACGTGACCCTTGGCGCGGTCGTCTCCATCACCGATGCGAGCCCGTCCATCCCGTTCTACCCCGGGGCCGCCCGCCCGATGTCGGCCGCCGACATGGCCACCCCGATCCAGCCCGGAACCCAGGATCTCTCGGTCGTCGTGAACGTCGTGTTCGCGATCTCCTGAGGCTCAGTCCGCCGGGCGATTCGACTTCCTGCGCGGCGCGCGTTCGAGCTGGCCGGAGCGATCCGGCCACTCGAAGCCCTGCCACGGATCGTAATCCGGGTCGAGCTTCTCCTGGGCCGGACGATCGCCCTCGGGAACGTGGATCAGGTTGACGCGGACCCGGTACCAGAGCGACGAGCGGCCGCGCATGCCGTCGACGAGGACGTCCGCCTGCTCGAGGGCTTCGGCCGCCTTCGGATGGCGGGTCTTCCAGCGTTCGAGACCATCGAGCGCGTCCGCCTTCTTCGCGGCACGGCTGATCTCGATGACCGGGATCGAGGTGCGGCGGCGACCCGTCGGGGTCGGCCGGCTGCCGCCTTCCCACTCGGTCGGCAGACCGGCGTTCGGATCGCCCGCCGCGACCGCGGCGGCACGCTCGGCGGCGACCTCGGGCGGCGGCCCGCCCGCCACGCCGCGGCCCGGCTCGTATTCGGTCTTCGGGCGACGTGCTTTGGACGGCTGGACCCGCGGCGGCTCGCCGGCCTGCTTCGCATAGTTCGGCGGCCATGGGGCATCGCCGAGGCCTTCTGCCTCGTGGCGTCGGGAGAGCTCCAGCAGGCCATCGAGCGACCCGACGGCATGGTCGATCCCAGCACCCGCGTCGCCGCGATCCGCATAGATCCGCGGCACCGTCGCGAGGGTGAAGTCCTCGGCCACGACATCGCCGACCTCGGACCAGCGGAGCGGCATCGATACGCGCGCGTCCGGGAGCGGGCGAACGGAGTAGGCGGAGGCCACGGTCCGATCCTTGGCGTTCTGGTTGTAGTCGAGGAACACCCCGTGGCGCTCCTCCTTCCACCATTTGCTCGTTGCGAGCGTCGGCGCCCGCGCCTCGACGTCCCGGGCCAGGGCGAGCGCAGCCCGGCGGACCTCGGCGTACGTCCAGCGGGGCTCGATCCGGACGTTGATGTGGATCCCGCGCGAGCCCGACGT
Source organism: Candidatus Limnocylindrales bacterium (assembly GCA_036264795.1). Lineage (GTDB taxonomy): Bacteria > Chloroflexota > Limnocylindria > Limnocylindrales > CSP1-4 > CF-46. The sequence continues at coordinate 1,751 of DATAQF010000008.1, forward strand.
CTTCGGCCAGCCGACGAGGCCGACCGCTTCGAGGGCCTCCTTGCAGACGAGCGCCACCTCGCGGATCTGCGGCCATTCGATCCCGGGCACCGGGTCGAGGTCGACCCGCAGCTCGTCGGGGTGGTCGAGATCCTCGGCGCGGACCGGGTGGGGATTGAGATCGATGCAGCCGAGGTTCACGACCCAGGCAAGACCCGCCGCGTCGTCGAGGACGATCTCGTCGGCCGTTCGACCCGAGGGAAAC